>CAZNVA010000100.1:0-5450 GCA_964576335.1 uncultured Thermotogae bacterium
GGACCAACTCCTGCTTGTAAAATAAGTATCATAAGCAACATTATACTTTCAGCCGACCTGATAAAACCGCTAAATTTAGGTCCAATCTCTTAACCATCTATACCATTACAAGTCCCAATTCTACGGACCTTCCCGAGAGTTCTCAAGTTTTATCCAGCCAAAACTCCGTATATATCTATATTCCAGGGGATCGGGCCAGGACTCAAGGGTAATACAGTTAAACCCCTGCCCCTCTAACCCTTATTTGTTCCGGCAAATCATTCCGGGATCAGCCCTGGTTCCTGTAAAGGTTCCCGTGCTCGAGGCTTACGTTTTGCTGTTCGGATAACTTCACGCTGTCGGATTTTTCCACGTCCTTTTTTCTCCCGCGCTTCAGGGGTTTTGTGAATTCCGCTTTCAATTTTGAAATAACTATGTGCCTTTCCCTCGGCCCGAGGTCGGGTTCGTATATGGAAAACTCGTTCTCAACGAACCCCTTCAGGTTGGCCCGATAGTGCAGGCCGTTCGACCTGTTTTCTCGGACGATTAACCCGAGGTCGAGCAGGTTGGTCGGCCGCTTTGAGAGCAGAAGGCCGTTTGGCTTCTTCAACCAGGCACTTATCTGTTCAATGCTGTAGGAGTGCGGTCTGTGACTGACCAGAAAAGCAAGTATCTTCCTTTCCAGGTTACTGAACCTCTGCGTCTTCCCGATTACGTAATTGGTCTCCTGCCTGATTGCCTCCGGTAGTTTGGAAAATTCCTCCTTTGTCGGGCCTTCTGCCTGTTCTTCGGCTTCATCGCCGTCGTAGGGCAAACCGAACGTAGAAGCGCTCGGCTCGTTTTCACCCGATTCCACTTCGCTCCTGTCGGGGAGTTGCCTTTCCTTCGTATCTTCCTCCTCGTCTCCCTGCAGTTCGGCGAAGTCGGGGATGTTTCTCTCCACCTTGTCTATTGACTCCTCTTCCTGGCTTGAACCGGACCCGCCCTTCTGGCTCTCGGCGAGCGTGTCAGCGATTGTTTTTAACGCTTCGCTCTTTTCGCCCTCCTTGATAACGTCCGCGATTTCGAGCGACTCGATCACGGCCTTTGACACGTTCTGTACTTCTGGCAAATCAGGCGTTTCGGCGTCAACCTCTATGTAGCCCAGGGTTTCCGCAGTCCGTTTGAGTTCCTTGACTTTTTCGTTCTTCTCTTCCAGCTCTGCCTGGAGCTCCTGCACCTGTTCTTCCAGTCTGTCGACCTTGCTCTTTTTCCGCTTACCCTGTTTTTTGGCCTCTTCGATGGCGTCGATAATACTTTCCCCGACCTGTTTCAGCTGAGGAGTTTCGACGGTATCCAGTGAAGGGGTAAAACCGGCGTGAAACGTCGAGCGTTCCCGGACGTAAATCTGCTTCGTCTCCTTTTCGTCCAGGTAGATACAGTCACCGGTTTCGAGCGTGTTTACCTTGTCCCGGACTTTCCCCTTCTTCCAGGGTAATAGGTCGTTGTAGACCTTCATGTCGGCTTCGTGCACGACGCGGTGCAGGAAAAGCATTCCGGCCTGGGTCAGCACGTCCTTCTCGACCTTGGCGCTGCGCTGTGAGATAATGACTGCTCCGAGCCCGCGCTTCCTCCCTCGCAGGGAAAGTCGGGTAATTATTTCCTTGAGTTCGTTCTTTTTTCCCTGGGGAATGAACTCGTGCGATTCCTCGATACCGATCATGTAAGGTTTTCTCAGCTTGCCCGCCCAGTTCCACAGCGCCGTAAAGTAGTGCTTGAGCATGTCGTGCTGGTCGTCCTTCAGGTATCCGCTGAGGTCGAGCACGACCGGTATGCTCTGCTTCAGGCTAATTTCCGCGACCTGGGGGGCGTCCTCCGGCTCGATGTTTATGTCTACGTTCTTACCCTCGCCGATAACGAGTAACTCGTATTCTTCCTTGAGACCGAAGTACTCGCCGTCGATATCCACGACGGTCAGGGGGTAGTTGTGTTTGAGCAGTTCCTCGAAGATCACACCGGCGGTGTTGGACTTGCCGGAGCCACGAATTCCCATGATGCCGATACACTTGCCTATGATCTCTTCCAGGTTGAAGTCAAGGTCGTCGCTAATGTGTAACTCTTTCAATGCGGCCTCCTACAATAGCCTTTATAACGGATTCGTGGGGCTTATGCAATCTCCGCAATGAAGGTTCAGGTGTTTTTAATCCAGGTCCTCGAAGACGGATGGCGCTATTTTGCCCAGCTTTTCATGGAAACTCTCCGCCAGTTCCCGGATTTCCCACTGAGCCTCCTGTGAGCCCCGAAGCTCTATTATGTGGCGGAACTCCCGGAAGTTGGTCTTCAGGTAGAGGGAAGTCTTGCTCCCAATTGGCAGGAGGAACCTCGCGTCCTCCTTGGGAACACCCTCATCTACCGATTTCTGGTATAAATCGTGCAGTTCCGCGTACTTTTCCCGGTACTCGTCGGCCAGGCCGGCTTCAGCGACGGAATCGGGAATTACGACTTCCTCCGGCTTTTGTTTCACATAACGCATCGAACGCACCATGAAGCTTGCCAGCCGGTGTCGGGTAAGCTGGGCAAGACAGCTCCTGCTGACTCCTTCGACGTAAAACGTCGCGCTGGCGAACTCGAACGGGGACCAGTGGCCCCAGTCGCGCAGCTTTCGAATGAGTTCTCTGTCCTCCGATTCCGAATACTCCTCGTCCCGTCCGGAGGCCTGGTGAGAGATCCGTGCGGCCCGCGCAATACTTGCTTCGGGTTCTTCAGTTACGTTGACTAGTTCGACTTTCATATTTTTGCCACCTCGATTCCTTCCTGGTCCTGGTATTTGCCGTCCCTGTCGCCGTAGGTAACTTCCGGACGCTCCCCGCGAAAGAAGACGACTTGAGCAATACCCTCGTCCGCGTAGATCTTGGCCGGCAGGGGCGTGGTATTTGAGATTTCGATCGTGAGGTAGCCGGACCAGCCCGGTTCTATTGGCGTCATGTTGACTATGATCCCACAGCGGGCGTAGGTGCTTTTTCCGACGACCAGGCCAAACAGGTCGTCTGGCATCTCAAATTTTTCCAGTGACTTCCCCAGACAGAAAGAGTTCGGCGGTATCAGGCAGCTATCGTCCTTCACGCTGACGAAGGCGTCCTCGTTGAAGTTTTTCGGGTCGATTTCCGTGGAGTGGACGTCGGTGAATATTCTGAACTCGTCGTCTATTCTGATGTCGTAACCAAAGGCTCCGAGACCATAACTGATCCTTCCATCGGACTGTAAGTCGTCCACGAAGGGCTTGACCGGCCGGGCTTCCGCTATTTCCTCGTCGTTTAATATCATTGAAAACCTCCGGAGTATTTTTGAGTCGCTGCGTAACATTCTAACTGCAACCCGTATAAATTAAAAGATTCAAACTATTGCAAGCCATTTGCTGTTAATTCAGTTTGCAAAGCGGGTACCGGCTAGTTATTATTCCATCGATGAACTTAGCTAACCTAATTACATCGATCAGACTGATTGTACTGCCTTTCATAATTTATTCACTTGCTTACGGGATGAGGACGCTTTCCCTGGTTCTGCTGGGGATTGCGCTGGTAAGTGACCTTCTGGATGGTCTGGTTGCCCGGAAGCTGGACCAGATTACCGAAATCGGGCAAATACTTGATCCGGTGGCGGATAAATCGCTTTTCCTTTCACTGTTTGGTTTCTTTACCTGGGTCGGGGATATTCCCCTGGTTTCCTTCTTCCTTTTGCTCGTTCCTTATTCTGCTCTTCTGATCGGTGGAGGTGTCTTTTACAGGGAGGAGGGAGAAATAATTTCGGCCAACGTCTGGGGTAAATCAAGTTCCTCGCTCCTGACGCTCGGTTTGATTTCCGTTTTCTTTGACCTGCCTTACGCCCTCTACCTGATTTACGTGGGTATAGGGGCTGCCTACGTCTCAGCGGTGGTTTACTTTACAATGGGTGCGCACCGAAGGTCCTCTCAGGCCCGGGAAAGTCAGTAAATCGTTAAAATTTAAACGAACTCCTCGAACTCTTCCGGAATAGGGGCCGACAGCGTAATTGCTTCCCCGGTTTCCGGGTGGTGGACCGAAAGGTTGCGGGCGTGAAGCATCAGCCGGTCGTGCGACTCGCCACCGTAATAGGAGTCCCCGACTATCCGGTGGTCGATGTAGTCCATATGTACCCTTATCTGGTGAGTTCGGCCGGTAAGTGGTCTGACTTCGAGCAGGCTGCGAGCCTCGAACTCTTTCAGGACGCGAAAACGGGTTCTGGAATCCTTGCCGCCGAGCTTGACCGTCATCTTCGTCTTGTCGCTGGCGCTGCGACCGATTGGAGCGTCTATCATCCCGCTATCCTCCTCGAACCTGCCGCTTACCAGGGCGAGGTATACCTTTTCTACCTGCCTTTCCTTGAATTGATCCTTTAAGCTCTCGTAGGCCGATTTGGTTCTGGCAACCGCGAGAACCCCGCTGGTATCCTTGTCCAGCCTGTGAACTATTCCCGGGCGCGCTGGGTCGGGTATATCCGGCAGGTCGGGATAGTGGAACGCCAGAGCGTTTGCAAGCGTTCCTTTTTCGTGTCCCGGTCCCGGGTGGACTACCATCGGGCTGGGTTTGTTGACCCCAATTAGCGCCGAGTCCTCGTAAACGACGTTCAGCGGGATATCCTGAGGTACCAGCTCCCGAGAACCGTAGTCCTCCGGGATGTCGATCTTGACCAGCTCGCCGGGCTTGACCTGGTAGCTTGGTTTACGTTCCGATCCGGCTACCGTAACCTGGCCGTCGTCGATCAGTCCCTGCCACTTACTGCGGGATAACCCCGGTAGCAGGTTTGCGAGAAGTTTGTCTATTCTGGTTTCCTTTTCGTCCTCCTGGACGACGAACTCTTTTGAGATATCCATGGCTCTTAATGTTCTTTGGAGGCTTCAAGAAAATCAAGCTACAAAAATTTTTCTCCTGGTGTGGCGAGGGGTGCGAATTGGCGGCGGTTTGCGTCCAAGTTGAGTTGCTACCGGCGTTTCGATATAATACCATTCAGGCTATGAGTAAGAAGAAGGAGAGACTCGAGAAATTAGTTAATAGAGCACTCGAGGATCGGGAGGAGGAACTGTACCTCCTGCGCTGGGAAAAGCGCGGTTCGGACTGGGTCCTGGAGGTGCTGCTGGACAAGGAGGGTTCCGTAACGACCTCGGACTGTGCGAGGGCGAGTGAACGGATCTCCGCCGATCTGGACGAAGCCAGGCTGATCGATAGGCAGTACGAATTACAGGTTTCCTCGCCGGGGCTCGAGCGCCCGCTGATCGAAGCAAGGCACTTCGAGGGAGCGATTGATAGCCTGATAGAGGTTAAGACCTACGGGCCGATAGAAGGCTCCAGGGAATTCACCGGGGTTTTGAAGAATTACGACTCCGAAGAGAAGAAGATTGAACTGGAATGGGAAGGGGAACCTTTAAATATACCTTTGAGTCAGGTAGCGAAAGCAAGCACAAAAATAACGGAAGAAGA
>CAZNVA010000101.1:0-5408 GCA_964576335.1 uncultured Thermotogae bacterium
TTACTAAAATACTTCTAATTAATTTTACTCGATTTATCTGCAGGAATCCAAATTATTCCCCCACCGAAGTCCGCTCGAAAAAATTTTGTTTTCTTTTGCCTCCCCCGGACATTAATGCTCCGCGATGTTAAATCCAATCTCGGGGAAGAGAAAATTAATCCGTATCCCCCGGTGATATTTTCGAATAAAAATATTACACTGAAATAGAAGACTCAAATAGGTGGTTATATGTCAGGAATAGTCTTTTTTAAAACTGAAAAACTAGAGCAACTGAAGCTTTTTTACCGGGATAGACTGGGGGCCGAATTGTGGAAAGACCAGGGAGACTGTTTGATATTCGAGAAGAACGGGTTCCGTTTCGGTTTTTGCGAGAGAGAGCCAGCTGAAAACTGCGGAATATTGACTTTCGTCTTTGACAGCAAGGCCGAAGTAGAGGGGGTCTACAAAGAACTGGAGGACCTGGCGGAAGGAAAACCTGTCTCCAGGCAACCGGATTACGACATCTATCAATTTTTCGCGAGGGATCCCGAGGACAGGACGCTCGAATTCCAGTGTTTTCTCGACGAGTAAAGCGCAGAAGTTTTTATGAATAAAGAAGAATTCTCGTTTACCACAACTGATGGCAGGGAACTGCATGGGGATAAGTATCTTTCCTCCGTTTCCTCTTCGGGAAAACTGGGAATAATACACGGTATGGCGGAACACCGGCGCAGGTACGAGGACTTCGCACGAGAGCTCGTTTCTGCGGGGTACTCGGTTTACGCTTACGACCAAACCGGACACGGCGAAACGGCCCGGAAAAGCGATTACCGGCTGGGGCACGTCCCGGCATCAACCGGGTGGGAAGGATTAACCGATGATGCAGCGGCTTTTTTAGAAGAAATTAAATCGAAAGAAGGGGATGCTCCAGTATACGTCTTCGGGCACAGCATGGGGTCGTTCGTAGCCCGGTCGTTAATTACGAAGTACGGGGAGAAAGTTGACGGCGTCATTCTTTCCGGTACTAGCAGGATCAACAAGGCGTTATTAAAACTGCTGCAGCCCTTAGCGAAACTGGAAAGGTGGGTCCGGGGCGAGTTATCCAGCAGCTATCTCATGGAAAAACTGCTGTTTTCCTCGCACAACGCCGAATTCGAGCCGGCGGATACGCCTTTTGACTGGTTGAGCAGGGACAAAGAAGAGGTAAGGAAGTACGTCAGGGACGAACTGAGTGGGTTTAGTTGCACCACTGGTTTTTACGAGGTCTTCGTCTCCGGAATGAAGAATCTGGCAGAAACCAATGAACCGTCGAAGGTCAGAAATGATTTACCCGTTCTGTTTGTATCGGGGGAGAAGGACCCCGTTGGCGGTAAGGAAGTCGTTAATCTCGCCGAGGAATATGCCGAAGCAGGTTTGAAAAAAGTAGAGAGTAAAATCTATCCGGAAGCCCGGCACGAACTGTTAAAAGAAATAAACAAGGATGAAGTGGTCCAGGACATCATAAAATGGCTCGAAAAACATTAAAGCCGGTGGCTCAAGTTAAAACTCCCCCTCAAGGAACTCTTCAGCTTTTTCGACGTGGTTGGAAATGGTCTCCTTGCTCATTCTATCGAGGTTCGATACCATGACAGCCATTCTGGGTATATCTTCGAACTTCTCCCTGTGTTCCTTGATAAATCGCCAGTAGAGACCATCCCAGACCTCGCACCAGTCCCCGGAACTATAATCGCTCATTTTTTTGATGTAATTGGATGAGCTAATGTAAGGTTTCGTCATGATCAACCCCCCGTCGGCATACTGGCTCATTCCATAAACGTTGGGCGTCATGACCCAGTCGTAGGAATCAATTGAGAGTTCCATGAACCATTGATAAACATCGTCCGGATTTATCCCGCAGAGCAGCATAAAATTACCAATCACCATTAATCGCTCTATGTGGTGAATGTAACCGTGCTTATTTATTTTCTCGATCGTTACGTCGACCGGAGGTATCCCCGTGCTGGCCTCGTAAAATGAGTCAGGGACGGATCCACGGTGTCCCCAATAATTGCCCTCCTTTTGTTCTTCGCTTTCCAGCTCGTAAATCAGGCGTACGTATTCTCGCCAGCCAATTATTTGTCGCACAAATCCTTCGACCGAATTTAAACCTATTTCGGAGTTACCCCTGTAAGCGTCAACTGCTGCATTCACCACCTCCATCGGCTTTAGCAACCCGATATTGATCAGGGGAGAGAGCAACGAATGAAAGAGGAAGCTGTCTTCTCTAGAAATGGCATCCTGGTAGTCGCCGAAACCTTTTAACCGCCTGACGAGAAAATCCTCCATCCAGGTTATCGCTTCCTTTCTGTTTACCGGAAAGATGAATTCATCGAGCGAACCGGGATTGTCCGAAAAGTTTTCCAGGACGTACTGCCGAGCACCTGCAAGCGATCTATTTTCATTAAGATTCGGTAACTCGGGCGGCTCAACCGACTCCGGCAGACTCTTTCTGTTTTCCGGATCAAAACTCCACTTTCCTCCTTCCGGCTTGCCTCCGTCCACGAGAACGTCGAGCCGGCGACGCTGCTTTCGGTAAAACTTCGTCATCCTGTAACCGTCTCCTTCGAAGTGATCCCGAAACCAATTGACTTCGGTAACGAAGCCGGGACTCTCCTTCCTCTCGAGTTCTATCCCAAACTCGTCGGCCAATTCTTCTATTTTATTCCGCAGGGGTTTATCAACCGGGTCGTAATAAACTAATTTCGGAGAAGAAGAGGCGGTGGAAGCTTCCTCCATGGATCGTTCCAGCGGGTCTTCCAGCTTGCTGGAAAAATATTTCACGTTATAACCCTGGCTTTTGAGCTTTTCGGAATAATTCTTTAACGAGGCGCGGTGCAGAAGTATCTTTTTCTTGTGGAAATCAAAATCCTTAAAATAGCGTGACGCTTCAACCACGTGGACGGCATTACCGTTTCCCGGTGGTCCATCTTCAAAGAGATGAGTCGGCAGGACAAGGGAAGTTTCAGTCAAGGTTTAACCACTCCGCCACCAATTCAACCCATTATAAAGAAAAATTGTTTTCAGCCAAACTTCTTGCCAAGTGCAAACGCCGGTATGAACATGCCACCCAGCCAGAGCACAATCATCGGTCCCGGCGGTGTATCGAAAAGTAACGAGCTAAATATTCCCAGAAAAGATCCGGTAAGTCCGACCAGTACGGCAAGCCCCATCGTAGTGTGTAACCTGTTGGTGAAAACGCTGGCAATCGCGGCCGGAATCGTCAGCGTCGCTATTACCAGGATTACTCCAACGACTTTGATCAAGATAACTACCGTAAGAGCAATTAAAGAAAACAGCAACAGATTCAACCCATCCGGGTTCAGACCGGAGATACGAGCGAATTCCTCGTCGAACGTCAAGATTCGAAAATCCCGAAAGAAAAGCAAAACCAGGAGCAATATACCCACGGTTAACCCGGCAAATACGTAGAGGTCAAACTTTTCTATCAAAAGGATATTACCAAA
The DNA here is from genome assembly GCA_964576335.1 of uncultured Thermotogae bacterium. Taxonomy (GTDB): domain Bacteria; phylum Bipolaricaulota; class Bipolaricaulia; order M55B111; family M55B111; genus JAGXLP01. The sequence continues at coordinate 3,483 of CAZNVA010000101.1, forward strand.
TAATATGCTCGCGGGCTCCTGGACCGACACTTCCGATTTGTCAACGAGGTTGAGGAATAGTATTCCGACGGCCATGCCCATGACCCAGAGAACGCCGACGGTCGAGTCCTGCCTTACCCTTTCCTGGACGAAGTTAGAGCTAAATATGGCTCCCGCACCCAGAGCAAAAATAACTGCTCCGATCATTGGATCCATCCAGCCCCAGTTCAGCTTGTCCTGCAGTAGATAAGCAAGGCCTATTCCGCCAAAAGTTATATGGGCAATTCCGCCACTCATTACGACTACCCTGTTCACGACGACGTAAGTGCCAATTACACCCCCGACTATACTGGCCAGCAAACCGGCAACGAGCATTCTTTGAACAAAAGGAAACGAAAATAAATTTATTGCTTCACCGATCATTTGGCTTCCTCCTTCGACCCTTCCCGATGCTCGCCCAGTACTCTATGCGGTATCTTTTCTCCGGCATGAGTGATAAGTTCCACCGGACACTGGTAGGCATCTTCCAGCATCTCTTTTTCCAGATAGGGCTCGTTGCTCGTGTATAGTTCCCCGCTGAGGCAAGCTACCTTGGTAACGTAGGAGGACATAACCCCGATATCGTGCGTTACAACTACGATGGCCATTCTAGTGTTTAGATCTTTTAACAGCGAATAAATCCCCTTTTCCAGCTTTCTATCAACACTGGCAGTCGGTTCGTCGAGCAACAGAATATCCGGATCGGACACGAGTGCCCTGGCGATAAATACTCTCTGCTTCTGTCCTCCAGAGAGGGCACTAATGGGCTCGTCCTCGTAGTTTAACATTTCTACGTCTTCAAGGACTTCAGCAGTTCTGCGCCCGTCTTCGGCAGAATACCTTTCGAAAAAATTCTTTTCTCTGCGCCGGCCCATCCTGACCACTTCCTCCACCGTTATCGGGTATTCCTCATCAAACGTCGCGTATTGCGGTACGTAGCCAATTCTGTCACGCGTTTCTTCCGGTGGCCTTCCGAAGACTTTCACCGAACCTTCAATTGGTTTTAAAAGTCCCAGAACGGACTTCAGCAGAGTGGTTTTCCCTCCACCGTTCGGGCCAATTATTCCCACGAAATCATCGTCCTCGACCCTCAGATTAACGTCAGTTATTACGGGATTTCCGTCGTAACCGGCAGCAAGTCCTTCAGTCTCTATCGGTATTACCTCTTCAGTCATGTAACCACCCATTTATTCGGCCTCAAAAACCTCCGGAAGGCTCAATTGTTAGAATAACCCCGGGATATCTCTTTTGCCAACTTCACTATTTCTTCCAGTATTTCTTTTTCCATTGGGTTAATGGACGCTACCCGGCCCCCGAAACTGCCCGCCACCATTTTCGCAGTTGACGGGCTGAACTGCGCGGAAGCAATTATAGTCTCTATACCGTGTTCTCGGGCAAACTTCGCGATCTCCTGTATCTTTTTGGGGCCCGGTTTGTCTCCACCCTCCTGTATTGCCACCTGTTGCAGCTTAAATTCATCCCCAAAATAACCCCAGGCGGGATGGTAAGCAAGGAAACTTCGTCCCTCGAAGTCTTTTAAAAATTTCTCCGCTTCCCTCTGTATTCCGGATATCTTTTCCAGTAATTCATTCAGGTTCTTTTCGTAAAAATCTTTACCTGAAGGATCGGTTTCCTTTAATCCCTCGCAAACGTTCCTTGCCATTTCCTTCAAATTAGCCGGGGAAAGCCATATATGGTTATCAATTGCCTTGTCACCAGGATCTCTGGAGTCACCGTAATTGGGTTTTCCGTAGTGCTCATCCAGCGATTTAAGCACTATTCCTTTTGAAGTATTCTTGATCGGCATATCTGCGTTCTCCTGGCGAAAGACTTTAAGGTTGTTTACTTCGAAGCCAATTGGAGTTCCAACCCTGAAATAGATATCCGCTTCTCTAACGGTTTTCATTT
>CAZNVA010000102.1:0-5353 GCA_964576335.1 uncultured Thermotogae bacterium
GTTGCTTCAATCGGGAAGGCGGGGGAAAACCTGGTAAATTATTCCTGTATCATTCATGACAGAAACCGTTCGGCGGGAAGGCCCGGCTTCGGTGCAATCATGGGAAGTAAAAATTTAAAAGGGGTGGCAGTTGCGGGAAACGAGGAAAAGCCAGTTCAAGACATTAAATCACTAAAAAAGCTTAAGGGGGAGTACGCAAAAAAACTCGTAGATACCAAAGCGGACTCGCTCGGAAAGTACGGGACGGCCGGCGGCGTACTTGGACTCAACGAAAGCGGGATATTGCCGACGAAGAACTTTCAGAGCGGCGAGTTCTCCGGGGCCGAGGAGATAAGCGGTGAACGGATGGCGGATACGATTCTTGTGGAAAGGGATACCTGCAGCGGCTGCCCCGTCAGATGTAAGAGGGTAGTCAAGACTGAATTCTCCGGTGAAGAGGTAAAACCCGAGTACGGCGGCCCGGAGTACGAAACGGTCGCGGCCTTTGGTTCCCTCTGCATGAATTCCGATCTGGATGCGATTGCCTTAGCCAACCAGAAGTGCAACCAGTACGGCCTGGATACCATTTCTGCTGGCAACACCATCGCCTACGCCATGGAAGCAAGCGAAAAGGGGTACCTGGAGGACGACATCGACTGGGGCGATCCGGAGACGATAGTGGGTCTGGTGGAAAAGATAGCGAAAAGGGATGGTTTAGGTGACGAGCTGGCAAAAGGTATCGATCAGCTGGAGAGCGAATGGGGGACCAATTTCGCGGTCGAGGTAAAAGGTCAGGAAGTACCGATGCATGAACCGCGCGGTAAAAAAGGTCTCGGTATCAGTTATGCAACCACGCCCCGCGGGGCCAACCACATGGAAGGGACTCACGATACGGCGCTGGAGGAAGGAACGCTCGCCCCGGAATTGGGGGTAACGGAGCCAATGAACCGATTTCAATACGAGGGTAAGGCGGAAGCCATGAAGGTCTTTGAGGACCTGCGTTCTTTCAATAATTCGCTCGTAATGTGCGCCTTCACGACTGACATGGTCGGGAAGGATTACTCGTTCGATAAGGTCGGTGAGATGCTCGAAGCGGTTACGGGCAGGGGGTTTTCGACGGAAGATATGTTAGAAATTGGCGAGAGGAACTACCTACTGTTGCGGATTCTGGCCGGGAGAGCCGGCTACTCGGCGGATAAGGACTACCTGCCAGACCGACTGAAGGAGCCCCTAATTTCCGGCCCGACTAAAGGGGAAGAGTTTCCGGACGAGAGGTTAGAAGAAATACTGGAGGAATACTACGAAATAAGGGGATACGATGAGTCCGGGTTGCCCGAAGAAGATAAGTTGAAGGAGCTGGGACTGAAAAAACTGGGGTCCCGATAAGTGTTTCTTTAAACTCTTCCGTAAAAATTGATTAAAAATTTCATCCAGTATATAATCCCTATAGAGGAATGATTCCGCATAGGAGGTGGGAAGATGAATTATGATACTGGTCGTTTAAAATTGGCTTCTCTGGTATTCGTATTCTCTCTATTACTGGTTCTGGTGGGTTCTCTTGCTGGTGCAAAGGACCAGGACTGCTGTCTTTACGATGAAAAACCGGATTGCCCGGAAAGATATAGCTCGTTGAACCCTTCGGAAAATATATACTCACCGGGTGAAACCGTAAAGATTACGCTCTCCGGTCTCAATGACGAGTATATGATGGAAGAAATCGAAATCAGGAAGGTCGGTACGGACAGAGAGGTAGTTTATACCGAAGTTATCAATGCCGACGTTTCCAGCGACGTTTCAGAATGGACCTGGCAGTGGAACCAGATTGGTAACTCCGGGGAGCAAGTGGATACGGATCACTATTTTGCCCTGCTGGAGACGTATTGCTGCGGGATATACAGGACGGACTTCCGAATTCAGAGGCAGGTCAAACCCTGTACCTGCAGGCCCAGGCGAACTTGCTGTATGGGCTGGTCCGCTCGGCTCGATACTCCCTGCAATAGGTACAGGGTCGGTGAGAGCGTTGCCTTTACCTTTTCTAACTGTAACGATTGCAAAGTTCAATTCAACAGTCTCGAAATCAAGAAGTCTTCCAGGTGCTGTGGTGGCTCGGAAACCGTTTACTACAGGGAATTTGACGGAGGGTATCACCCGGGACAGAGCTGGAGCTGGAACTGGGACGCCCTTGGCGACGACGGGCAACCCGCAGATCCCGGGTATTACACCATGGTAATTGACACGGAAAGCTGCCGGGACCTCAAGACGAGCTTCCGGATTTACGAACAGTGTGGTTGCTCCGGTTGCTGCAGCGGTGCCGGGTTGTTTTCCCTGTTTTCCTGTTGTTCCTGCTGTGACTAATCCCTTTCCGATCTTCCGGTGGGGCAACCAAAAACCTCACCGGGAGATTACCACCATTAGTTGAGGGTTGAAAACCTCAGAGTTCTCTCTCGGGGTGAGGTAGTTGAGTGCCTCCTCTTTTTCATTAACTGCTCGTCCACCACCCATTTGGATTCGTTTCCGCACTTAACTCCTCCTGGCTGCCTTTAGGATACCGATTCGAGGATATATAATCTCTTGAGGTGATTTTATGAAGGTATTTGTCGATACCGCCAAGCTCGATGAGATCAGGGAGGCGGAATCCTGGGGGATTCTGGATGGAGTAACAACCAACCCCTCATTGATAAAAGCCGCGGTACAGGGGCGGGATAGTATAGATATAGAGGAGTACATTAAGGAAATCTGTCGTACGGTGGATGGCCCGGTTAGCCTTGAAGTAATTGGTCTGCAAAGCGACGAAATGGTCGACCAGGCCAGGACGCTTTACGAGAAGTTTAACCCGGTAAACGATAACGTGGTAGTGAAGATCCCCGTTAATACGAACTCGGAAGTAAGTAGTTCCGGGGATTACGAAGGTTTGAAAGCAATAAAAAAACTGGCCGAAGAAGGCATTCCCACGAATACTACGCTGGTAATGAAGCCGGAACAGGCCCTGCTGGCGGCAAAAGCCGGGACGCAGTACGTTAGTCCGTTTGCCGGCCGGATAGATGACTACATCAGGACGAAGATCGGGCTCGATCGGGGAGATGATTATCCCAAGGGTGCCTACCACGATTCCGATTGGTTACAGCACGCCTCTTACTTGAATCTGAGCCCGCATTACGGCGATCTCGAAGGGGACGAGCTGGGCGAGGTATATTCGGACGAGAAAGTCCAGGAGGCTCGCGAAAAGGTCACTGACGGTGGAATACCAAGCGGGGCCGGAGTCGTCTCCTCGATCAAGACGATATTTAGCAACTACGATTTCGATACTGAAGTTCTGGCAGCCAGTTTACGGAATTCCCGTCAGGTTCGAGAAGTTGCCGAGGCCGGGGCTGACGTCGCTACGATTCCGTTTAAGGTCCTGGGCCAGATGGTAAACCACCATAAGACGGAAGAGGGCGTGGTAAGCTTCAGCGAGGACGTAGTTGAGGAATACGAAAATATATTTTAGCTCCCGAGTTCAGTTTTCCGCAGGACCGCAAGCCGGATGTCGTTGACGTTCGTGCCGGTTACCCCCGTAATTAGGTCGGAGCCGAGTTCTTTCAGGGCCCGGGACGACCTGTTTTGCCTTAAGTAGTTTTTGATTTCTTCCGGATCGTTTATCGAGTTGCCGTCGAGCAATCCTCCGGCGCAGGAGGTGCTGCCATCTTCGCCGTCGGAGTCGATTGCTCCGATGACGGCTTCGGGAACCCCCTGGATTTCGAGTCCGGCAGCAAGGCTAAATTCCTGATTGGGACCCCCGGCTCCTGGGTTTCCCGAGACGCTAACGGTGGTTTCTCCACCGGCAATCAAAGCGGCAGGGCGGGCTAGCGGGCGGTTCTCTGCATGGATTGAGGCAGCCAGCTGACCAAACCAGGTTCCCTGATACCGGCTTTCCCCTTCCAGTCGGGAGGATAATATTAGAGGTTCGACCCCTTTCCGTTTCGCCCTCGCAGCAATTGCCGAGAGTGCTGTGGTGTTGCTGGCGATAATCTCGTTTCTCACGTCAAAACCCTCGAATTCTTTTTCGCCGACAGGCGGTTCGGTGGCCTTGGCGCCGGGTTGCTTCAGCATCTGGCATAATTTCTCCGAAAGTGAATCCGCGAGTCCGTATTTTTTCAGTACCTGCCATGCTTCCTCCGGGCCGACGTCATCCGGAACTGTCGGTCCGGAAGCAATGTACCTCAGGTCGTCTCCAACCACGTCGGATACGATCAGGGAAAGAGTTTTAGCAGGGTGGATTGCCCGGGCTAACCTCCCGCCTTTGATTGCCGAGATAGTTTTCCTGACTTTGTTGATTTCGTCAATTGATGCTCCGCTCTCGAGCAATCCTTTGGTTAGCTGCTTTACCTCTTCAAGACTGAACCCATCTCCCGGGTAAGTAAGCAGGGAGGAACCTCCACCGGAGATCAGCGTTATAACGAGATCCTTTTCCCCTGCCGATTTGGCCAGGTCAACTAGCTTCCCGGTTGCCTCCATACCGCTCTTATCGGGTACGGGATGCTGGCCCTCCCGGACCGCAATTCTCTTGAGATCGTCTCCGCTCCCCCTGGATTTAACTACAATCAGTCCGGTGGATATCCTGTCTCCGAGTATTTCCTCAAGGCTCTTCGCCATCTCCAGAGTGGCCTTCCCTCCGCCCAGTACGATCAACCGCTCCACCTCGCCCAGGTCGTACTTTCCGTTCCCGGATTTTAATTCGTTATCCCGGAGCTCGATCCGATCTTTGATTGCCCGGGCGGGCCGGGCCGCAGTCAAGCCGGTCTCGAAGAGGTCAAGCGCAAGTTTTTTTCCACCGTGCGGGCCGGAGCTGAGCAGATCTTCCCTGTTTTTAATTGTGACGCTTGAGTTCATATCTTCTATAACCCTCTAAAGGCAAGTTTCTGGTTCAATTGGGGTACTTAGTTTGGATGATCGACTCATGGTCCGCGAAAAATTCTTCTCGCAGGATATCCATCAGGATCAGGTCCTGGTACTCGTCCCCGCGAAGGTAAAACCGGCGCAACCGTCCGGCTTCCCGGAATCCGACTTTTTCGTAACACTTCCGGGCCCGCTCGTTTTCCGCCATCAGCCCCAGGCGAATGCTGTCGAGGTTTAATGCGTTGAAACCGTAGTCGAGCAGGAGTTCCAGTGCTGTCGTCCCGTAGCCCTTTCCTCTGTAATCGCTTTCCCCAATTAAAATACCGACCTCGCCGCGGTTGCTCTGGTGGTCGATATCTACTATGCTGCAGTTGCCTATCGGATCCCCGGAAGAGAGGTCGTGTATGGTAAATAATACCGAATCGTCCTCGTCCTTCAGGTTTTCGTACCACTCCTCTTCTTCCTCCATCGTCAGTACCTGACCGAAACTGTTTCCCAG
>CAZNVA010000103.1:0-5304 GCA_964576335.1 uncultured Thermotogae bacterium
TAACATTTAGTTTTATGGCAACTCCTGTTCAGGCTAAAGATAATACGCTCGATATTGGTGCTATAGCCTGGGAGGAATCTCTGGCGATAGCGGACTTAATCCAGCACGTGGTTCGAACCGAGCTCGGTTTTAACGTTAAGGTTACGAACCCTAACGCCGGGGTTGCCTACACCGCTGTAGCAAACGGCGATCTTGATTTATTCCTGGAATCCTGGCAGCCGATGACCCAGGCGAATTACCTGGAAAGGTTTAACGTAATTGATTTTGCTGACTTTGGGCCGATGTACGAGGATGCAAAACTAACCTGGGCGGTACCCGCGTACGTTCCGGAAGATATGTTGAGCTCCGTTGAGGACCTGGCGAAACCGGAAGTCAAGAAAAAACTGGACGGCAAGATTACCGGTATTGATCCAGGTGCCGGTATCATGAATATATCGGATAACATGATGGAGGAATACGATGCTCTTTCCGGGTACACGCTATTAGAGGGCAGTGGTGCTGCGATGCAGGCCTCTCTCAAATCCGCCATCCAGGACGAAGAGTGGATCGTCGTCACCCTCTGGCAGCCCCACTCGGCCTACGGTCGATTTGACCTGAGGAATCTGGAAGAACCCAAAAAGATGCTCGGGGAAGAAGAAAGAATTCACATGCTCGGTCGAACCGACTTCGTGGCAGACTTTCCCAGCAAGGTAAGTCAGTTCCTCAGCAGGTTTTACCTGCCCATAGATATGGTAAATAACCTCTCAAATATGTACTCCAATATGGGCGAAGGAACAGGTGCAAAATGGGCCGAAGAACACCCGGCAATCGTGGATTACTGGGTAAACGGAGTTGAGGCTCTCGGATAGTTCCTCTTAATAGATATTAATTGCGGTCTTTTACATCAAGGGTGGAAGGTTCCATGCCTTCCACCCTTCTTTTATTTTAGGACGTTTTCCATAAAGACTTTCTTCAGGGAGGCCAAAATGATTAGTGGGGGGAAATTATTCCGGACTATTGCCGTTATCACTTTGCTTCTGCTGGTTGCGTTTTCGTTCACCTTTATCTCCATGGACGCGGAAGAGGAGGTCGACCTTTATATAACTCCTGAGACGGAACACCTACCGGTGGGTCACCTGCTATCGTACTTATTGGAGACTGAATTCGGCTTGCAGGTTCATGAAAAAATTCAGTACCCGGAGGTGGGGTTGCGAAAAGTAGTAAATCAGGAAGGTGACCTATTCATCGGCTTGAACCTTCCGCCGGCCAGGGAGGTTGCCTGGACCTATTCTCTCAACCAGTTATGCAACCTGGGCCCTGTCTACGAAGACGTTATTATGGGATGGGCAGTTCCTAATTACGTGGGGGAGGGTACGCTCGGTTCGCTCGTTGACCTGGATAAACCGGAAGTCAAAACGCGACTGCACCGCGAAATAGTAACTTTCGAATCCAGGGATAACCTGGTGGAACTCTCGCGGAACGTAATTGAAAACAATGAATATCTAAAGGAGTATAAGCTGGTCATTTTGCGAGAAATGGTTGCCAGCTCGGAGCTGGACAGAGCCACCCGTAACAGGGAATGGATAGTGATGACGATGAAAAGGCCGAGTGTTTCCTACAGTATTCACGACCTGAGGTTCATCGAAGAACTAACTGACGAACAGAGCGTTCACTTAATTGGAAGAAGTGACCTGATGGCTACCTTCTCGAACAGGGTAACGAAATTTTTGAGTCGGTTTTACCTGCCGATTGACCTGGTAAACGAGCTGGTTCGTATGTATGACAAGGACCAGGATTCGGCCGTAAGGGACTTTGTTGAAAACCACGAGAGGCTAGTTCGTTACTGGGTGGATGGTGTGGAGTCACTTTAAGCTTGCGGTTTTCCGGGCCGGACCACGACCCGGGTTATTACCGTTGCGCCGCAGCGGCCCGGAATGCTCTTTCCTCTGGCTGCGTATAGACATATTTTAGCCGCCCGCTCAAGTTAATTGTGGAACCTTACCCGTTTTCTTCCCAGGAATACTAATTCTATCGTTGATTGGTTCCGTTAGTCGACCTTATTATACTGTATTCCTCCAGATCACGTCTCGATACCTAGCAGCCGGGAAGAAAACTCAAAACCCCCGTACAGTCCGTGGGATAAAATATCCCACTCAATTCCTTGTAAGCCAATATAGAACGGATATAATGGATTCAAGATTTAGAATAATGACATAAAACAAGGAGGTTTATGTTAGAATGAGCGACTTACTGGAGGATTTAGGACAGGCTGTATTCGACATGGACGAGGATACCACGGTGGAGCTCACGGAAGAAGCGATCGACGAGGGCATGGATCCCGAGGTTATCCTCAACGACGCACTGGTCCCGGCAATGGATGAGGTGGGTGAAGAGTACGAAAAAGGTGAACGTTACGTGCCGGAAATGCTGCTTTCCGCGGAGGCGATGAAGGGGGCAATGCAGCTGTTGCGGCCTCTGCTGGCGGAGTCAGGAGTTGAGCCGGCAGGTATCGTCGTTCTTGGAACCGTGGAAGGGGATCTCCACGACATCGGCCAAAACCTGGTTAGTATGATGCTTGAAGGTGCCGGTTTTGAGGTAATTAACCTTGGTGCGGAGACGCCGGCGGAGGAGTTCGTCGAGGCGGTCAAAGAACATAACGCCAACGTACTAGGTATGTCGGCGCTGTTGACCACGACCATGACCCACATGCCGGACGTAATCGAAGCACTGGAAGAAGAAGGGGTCAGGGATCAGGTTCAGATAGCTATAGGTGGTGCGCCGGTCTCTCAGGACTACGCCGACGAAATCGGTGCGGACGGTTACGCTGCCGACGCCGCTGCAGCGGTCAATCTCGTCAAAGACATGACGAACACCAATTAATTAAGGACACCTTATGGACTTTAATCCCAGCACGGAAGGCGATAAGAGGGAAATGCTGGATCGTATCGGAGTGGATTCCCTCGAGGATCTATTCTCCGATATTCCAGAAGAATTAAAGGTCGAGACAGACTTAATTGACGAAGAGGGACGAACCGAGCTGGAGTTAAAGGACGAAGTTCAAGGAATCGCGCAAGACAACGAGAAGCCCGGCGACCGATTAACCCTTGTCGGAGCCGGGCTTTACGATCACTTTATCCCTTCTATTGTATCTCACGTCACGGGAAGGTCGGAGTTCTATTCTGCTTATACGCCCTACCAGGCAGAAATTAGCCAGGGCACGCTAACCTGGATGTTTGAATTTCAGACGGAGATATCCGAGTTAACGGGAATGGAAATTGCAAATGCTTCTATGTACGATGGCGGTTCCTCAGCCGCGGAAGCAGTCCTGATGGCTCAGGAATACCTCGACAGGGACAAGATAATAGTGTCGGAGACGCTGAACCCGCGTTACAGGGACGTGATTGAGACCTACCTTCCCCTGGAGGAAAAGCAGGTGATCGAGCTCGGGAGTAGAAATGGACGGATCGACGAAGGTGAATTAAAAAATATCCTGGAGGAAGAAGATTCCATTGCTGGTTTGGTGGTTCAGTCGCCAAATTACTTTGGCGTGGTGGAGGACCTGACGGGTTTAAAGGAGGAACTGGGCGATTCTTTTTTGATAGTAAGCACGAACCCCGTCTCGCTCGGAGTTCTAGAACCACCCGGCAGTTTTGGGGCCGATATAGTTGTAGGGGAGGGCCAACCACTCGGTAACCCGATAAACTTTGGCGGTCCACTGCTCGGTCTATTTGCAACGAAGAAAGAATACCTGCGCTACCTGCCGGGGCGGGTGTCCGGCAAGACGGTCGACCGAGAAGGTAACGAAGGTTTTGTCATGGCCTTACAGACCAGGGAGCAGCATATCAAGCGGGAAAGAGCAACCTCGAATATCTGTACAAACCAGGCCTTAAACGCCCTGGCGGCCACCGTTTATCTGGCCTCTCTCGGGCCGAGCGGATTCAGGAGCCTGGCAAAGACGAACTGGGATCGGGCCCATTATCTGGCCGGAGAGCTAGAGAAGATTGCCGGGGTTGACCTGGTCTGGGACCAGCCCTTCTTCAACGAATTTGCCGTCGAGGTTGCGGCTGACGCCGACAGAGTCTGGGAAGCGATGAAGGAGGAAGGGATAGACCTGCTTCACCCGAAGGAACTCAGGCAAATGGGAGTTGAAGACGGTTTCTTGCTTGCCGTGACTGAGAAGGTGAAAAAGGAAGAAATGGATGATTTCGTCGATTTAATGAGAGGGGAGGTTAACTGAATGGAGACGATATACGATAAGAGTGAAGAAGGAAAACAGGGTACGGCTTACCCTGAGGACCGGTTTAGCGAAGATGAACCGGGAGAGGAACTTGACTCGGACCTTTTCCGTAACGAGGATCCGGAACTCCCGGAGGTCAGTCAGCCCGAACTGATCAGGCACTACACGAAATTATCCAAAAAGAATTACGGCGTGGACGATGGTCTCTATCCGCTCGGCTCCTGCACGATGAAGCATAATCCGAAACCGATGGAGGATATCGCCGCGGAAGAACGCTTTACGGATCAACATCCCCTGGCTTCCGAGGACGTGGTTCAGGGCAACCTTAAACTAGCCTACGAGCTCGGTGAATTCCTGAAGGATATCGGTGGCATGGACGGAATCACGCTCCAGCCGGCTGCCGGTGCCCATGGTGAACTTACCGGAATGTTGATGATTAGAAAGTACCACGCGGAAAACGACGGTCTGGATCAGAGAAACAAAATTTTGCTTCCGGATTCTTCGCACGGTACGAATCCGGCTTCCGCTGCCGTGGCCGGTTTTGACGCGGTTGAGATCGAATCCAACGACGAGGGTACGGTCGACCTGGACCAACTGAGGGAGGCCGTAGGGGAAGACACGGCCGGAATAATGTTGACGGTTCCCAATACCCTCGGCATTTTTGAAAAAGACATAACTGAAGTTGCCGATATAGTACACGAAGCCGGTGGACTATGTTATTTTGACGGCGCCAACCTCAATGCTTTCCTCGGTCGTGTGCGGCCGGGCGACATCGGGATGGATATAACTCACTTTAACCTGCACAAGACTTTTTCCACTCCGCACGGCGGTGGCGGTCCGGGTGCCGGTCCCGTCGGAGTTAAGGAGCGGCTGGTTCCTTACCTGCCGGTTCCGACCGTCGAGAAGAACGACGATGGGTACGAATTTGACTACGATAGGCCGGAATCCATCGGTAAAGTCAATAGTTTTCCCGGTCCTTTCGGAGTCATGGTCAAAGCATACAGTTATATTAAGGCACTCGGAGATCAGGGTCTGAGGGACGTAAGCGGAAATGCCGTACTGAATGCAAACTACCTCAAGGAGAAGCT
>CAZNVA010000104.1:0-5265 GCA_964576335.1 uncultured Thermotogae bacterium
AAAGATCTCTTCCGGCCGGAATGCTTTTACACAGCTTTAACGAACCGGAAACGGAAACGGCGATAATATTAAGTAATGAACGCACAGGTGGATAAACAGAACAAGATACCGCTCCAGGAAGGAATAATTTACGGTCCGCTGGAATCGCGGCGGCTCGGAATTTCCCTGGGGATTAATCTTTCCCCGACGAAGCACAAATACTGTAACTTCAACTGTATTTACTGCCAGTACGGACCAAATGACGAAACCGTAAATAGTTACGAATCCGACAGAGTGCCGGAGGTCGAGGAAGTGAAACAAGCTCTCCGGGACAAGTTAGAAAATTTAAACGGGGAGCCGGACTACCTAACGTTTTCAGGCAACGGGGAACCAACCATTCACCCTAAGTTCAATCAAATCGCGGAAGAGGTTAGAAAAGTCCGTGATGAGTACTCTTCCGGGAGCAACATCGCCCTGCTTTCAAACTCCAGCACGGTAATGAACGGGGAAATCAGGGGCGTCATCAACAGCGAAGTGATAGACCTGGCCGAGATGAAACTCGACGCCGGCACACCGGAGAAATTTAATCAGGTTAACCGCCCGACCGTCGGTTATCATGAGGTTCTGCAGGGGCTGGAAAAGCTGGAAAGTTTTGTGATCCAGTCGATCATGTTCCGCGGTGAGGTCGACAACCTGGAGGAGGCAGAACGATGGGTACAGGTAGTTGAGGAGCTGCGTCCGGAAGCCGTCGAGATTTACTCGCTCGATCGGCCGACTGCCAGCAATATTCGTAAAGTCAGCCGGGAACAACTTCTGAGATTAAAGGAAACCCTGAAAGAAGACGGGATAGAGACTAAGATCTTTTAACCAGTTCTGCTAACCGACAAAAATTCGCACTCCAAAGTAAACCATAAGCCCCGAGGTAACAACCAGCAGGGCCTGAATTGACCTTACACCGAGGACGGGCCCGTCGTTCTCTTTTAACCTGTTGAGAGCAAAATTAAATCCTGTGGTCAAGAAAGCCAGTATCACGACGATCCAGCCGGAAGAAAGAACGTCCATGGATTTCAGCCTCCAATTGACACTTCGGCTTGACCTAAATATCGACTGATTTAATAATATAAAACTTATTAACAACTAACAAGCATAGAGTCTTTCGCACGATATTTCCGGGTAAAAAGCACAGAAACATCTCGATGGACCAGGGGTCTTTTGGTAAACTATTTCAAAACCCAGGGGTGACGGAAATGATTCCACTGCTTATCGGAACCGCGGCGTACCTGATTGCGGGAACCCTCAGTGTTACGTTGCCCCGCTTCCGATTCTGGCTTAGCTTTCTCGGCTGGGCCGGTGCTCTGGCCGGTTTGATTAAGGGCTGGCTCACTTACAGAAGCGGAGGCCTGCTAATTAGAACCCTGGGTAGCTGGGGAGAGCTCGGGATAGAAATAAAGCTGGACCGGACCACCCTCCTGTTTGCCGGGCTGGTGGTTCTGCTCAACTTCTTCACTTTGGTTTACCTGGGAGGTTCGAAAAACCGTATCTACTACATACTCTACAACTTCCTCCTCGCCACTTCTTACTCGCTTGCCTTCTCCAGCGACCTATTCAATATTTACGTTTCCATAGAACTGCTCTCCCTGATTTCTATCCTGCTTATCGGCTACGAGAGGCAGGGTTTTCAGATCTATGCCGGGATCAAGTACCTGATCCTCTCCTCTCTGGCGATGAGCCTGTACCTGATCGGTCTGGGGCTAGTCTATAGCGTCGGAGGCCACCTGGGCATCACGAAGCTCCTCGGAGCAATCGACGCCAACCCCACCTTTACCATGCAAGTCGGTCTCAGCTTGATGGTTACCGGTCTGGCCGTCAAGGGAGGAGTGTTCCTCTTCAGTATCTGGTTGCCCGACGCTTACGCGTATAGCGGGACCATAGTTTCAACCCTGCTAGCCGGAATGGCTACGAAAGCCGGCTTGATAGGAATAATCCGGATTTCAGTACTTCCGTCCTTAAACCAATTGCTGCTCGGTTTAGGTGTTTTAACTGGAATTTCCGGAGGAATACTGGCAATTATTGCAAGGAAGCCCAAGCGGATTCTCGCTTTTTCCTCGTTTTCCCAGGTGGGTTACATCCTCATCGGTGTGGGGTTCGGGACTCAGGCTGGAATTCTGGCTGCCTCGTTGCACTTATTCTTCCACGGCCTATTCAAAGGGCTTCTCTTTGGCTCGGTCGGCCATGCAGGGGTCGGGGAAGCGAATATCCCGCAAAACGAAATTACTTCCGTACCGCTGATGAGCAAACTCGGCCTGATCGTCGGTTCCCTATCCCTGCTGGCGCTTCCTCCGTTCAACGGGTATTTCAGCAAAACCCTTCTGATGAAGGAAGCGGGTCCTGGCTGGATCCAGTGGGTGATTCTGGCGATCGGCCTGAGCACGGCGGTTTACCTGCTGAAACTCAACGGGGCGCTACTTTTCACGGCCACCAGCAAAGGTTTTAGCCGGGAGGACGCTTCGATACTTGCTTTCTCTCTATTCGTATCAGTATCCGCCGCTGTCGGACTGGTATTTCCGGGACGTCAGGAACTTTTAGAGCTGATCTCCCTTCGCCACGTCATCGTCACCCTTGCCCTCGTACCAGCAGGAGGGTTGATGGCCCTGGTTTTGCGAAAAAAAATCCGCAGGCTGGAAGCGCCTTACTACCTATTCAGGATGGATAACGGAATCATATCCGTATTTACGGGGTTCCTGTTCGTCGTCACCCTCCTGTTTCTGCTCTAATTGGGTGTCTGTAACCTACAACAGAATTCAATAATTCCTCCTTATTGTTTTGCAACGACCGGCCCTGGCATTTACTCTTAATTATTATCTAATTCAATTGAAATATATTTAGAGGAGGCATTTAATGAACGAAATAACTTTTTACCCCCTGGAAAATATCGGTCTGATCGAGAAAGGGGACGACCTGGTTCAGAGGATAGCGGATACTTTTACCGACGAAGGTCTGGAATTCCAGGATAATGACGTGGTAGTCATAACCTCAAAAGTGGTCTCGATGTACGAAGGCAGGATCGTCGACCTGGACGACGTCGATCCCAGTCTGAGAGCCGAAACGATAGCCAAATCTACCGGCATACTCCCGGAAGAAGTAGAGCTGATCCTGCAGGAAGCGGAACTGGTTACGTCGATCCCGGTCAACGAGTTCGGGGAAGACTATATACTGGAACAATCCGAAAACGAGGAAAGAGCCCGGGAAGCCCTGGAAAACCTTCCTTCCATGCTGGTAACGAAGAGGAACGGCAGGCTCTGCACCAACGCAGGAGTGGACAGGTCGAATGCCCCGGAGGGCAAAGCCACCCTTTTACCCGAGGACCCCGACGCGAGCGCGCAGGAAATCCGGGAGAGGATCGAGGAGATGACGGGCAAGGAAATCGCTGTCATCATAACTGATTCCGAGGTAAGCATCAGGGTAGGCGAGACGGACAACGCGATCGGCTGTGCCGGAATCAACCCGGTCGAGAGTGACTTCGGGGCCGATGACTTATTCGGTGAACCAAAGTTCGGCGGAGTCGACCTGAAAGCGGACGAGATTGCCAGTGCGGCCGCTTTGCACTTCGGTCAGACCTCGGAACAGACCCCGGTAGTCGTCGGGCGTGGTATCGAATACGAGAAGGGTGGAAGAACGGAAAGGGACTCGGAGATAATTAAAAAGGGCTTAAAGCAGATAGTACTCTCCGGGCTGAAATTCAAACTGCTCAAAATGCTACCCGACTAGACCGATATAACCTGGCCCGACGCAACTTTGACCAGAAGCCGACGAAGCCACGGCGAGAAGACTGCCGTGGCCTTTCTTTTTAACTTAACCCTTCCAACGATACAGGAAATCGAGGCGAAACCTCAGGAGCATTTGTCCTCTGACGCACGGGCGAATTAACCTCGCTACCTCTTAGACTTTCTTCCCTTAAACACCTCCGTAAAGCTCAGCTCGGCCCCAAGTTTGTAATAATTCGTTAAAAAGAAGACAATGAAGTAAAAAGGGGTGAGAAGACATGTTCAATTCCGTGTGGGATCTACTGCAAAAACCTATATTTACGGTGAGCGGGCAGGAAATATCGATAGTTTCCATATTCTACTTCCTGGTAATTATACTGGTTTCGATAACGCTGGCGCGCCTGTTCATTCGCCTGTTGAGAAGAAACGTCTATTCAAAAATGGAGATCGAAAAAGGAGCCCAGCGTACCCTCTCTAGGTTGGTAAAGTACGTGGTAATTATTATAGGCGTATTGATCGGGCTACAGATGCTCGGCTTAAACCTTTCAATCCTCGCCTTCCTGGGTGGTCTGCTGGGTGTCGGTATCGGCTTCGGGCTGCAGAACGTATTTTTGAACTTTGCCTGCGGGTTGATTTTATTATTTGAAAAACCAATCAAGGTAGGCGACCTCCTGGAACTCAACGATACTCTGGGTAAAGTGAAGGATATCGGATTCCGGGCCTCCCTGCTGGACACCCCCGACAACGAAACGCTGGTCGTTCCAAACTCCAACCTGGTAACGGACGAAATAAAGAACCTGACACACGGGGAGAATACCGACCTCAGAGTTCACGTCCCCATAGGAGTTGCCTACGGAACAGACATAGGGCAAGTGAAAGATATCCTTCTCGGGATAGTGGAAAGTGAAGAGAAGGTGCTGAAGGATCGCCCGGCCAAGGTCGTATTCAAAGAACACGGTGACTCCGCTCTCGGTTTCGACTTGATGTTCTGGATCAGTACCCCGGGTGATAGACTCGAAGTTAAAAACAGCATCAGGGAGAAGATAGATGAAGAGTTCAACGAACAGGGTATCGAGATGCCCTACCCAACAAGGGACGTTTACCTATTCAGAGGGGAAGGAGAAGAAGGAGTCCAGGAGACCGCTGGGGTAGTTTAGTCCGTTATTATTTTTCATTTTTGGTTAAGTGAGAAGAAATTTTCCGGAATTAAACTTGAAGTACTCATATCTCATCGGGTAAAGTAGAGTAACTTATAGTTTCTATTTTTTATTCCCTCGTATAATCCCGGGAATAAGGTTCGGGAGTATCTACCAAGCGGCCGGAAACCGCATGAGACTACGGGTGGAAGTGAGTTTACCGGTTTATAGCCGGTAACGACTCTTTACATTCCGAAAGGACGGCTATTAGATAGAGTTTTTAAAAGGCCCATTCGGACTGGTTCCACTCTTTCTCGGAGTCGGAATCCGTCCGGGTGGGCCTTTTGTATTTCCGGGGTAAAACAGGAGGTGATTTTTTCTCAGGG
>CAZNVA010000105.1:0-5149 GCA_964576335.1 uncultured Thermotogae bacterium
TGGTTTTCAGCCAGACGTTCCTGGTCCTGGGACCGTCGAACTCGGCAAAGAATATACCCTGCCAGGTCCCAAGCTGAATTCTTCCGCCTTCTATGAATACCCGCGTCGAGTTACCCACCAGACTGGATTTTATATGGGAGTCGGCGTTACCTTCCCTGTGCCGGTATCCCCCTTCGGGAACCAGCTCCGATAGCTTCTCCTCGATGTCAACCGCCACGTCCGGGTCGGCGGACTCGTTGATTGTAATTCCGGCCGTAGTGTGGGGAACGTATAGGGTGCATACCCCATCGTCGGTAGAACTGCCCTCAATCACTTTTTTTACATCCGACGTGATGTCCTTCAACTCTATCCTGGAAGAAGTACTCACCGTAATTTTCTCCACGCTACAACACCTCCGCCAGGGACTGTTTTAACTTTTGAGCGTCCTCTACCTCGCCCACTTTCATTATCAACTTTTTCTCCTCGGCGGTTCCCGCATTTAAAAGACTGAGCAGGGAAACGCCGTGGTTCTCCAAAACTGCCAGTACCTCCTTTAACTCGTTTAACCCATCCGGGGAAAGAGTTACCCAGAAGCCGCCTTCGCCAAAATTCAAGAGGTTTGAAAACTCCTCGAAGAGCTTTCCGGGCGTAAGGACTCCCACAAGCTTTCGGTCCGAGTCAACCACCGGCAGGACCATGAGGCTGTATTCCTTGATAATACTCACGGCTTTATCGATCGTATCGGTCTCTTCGGCGTGAAGGGTCGAACGGGAAACGTAGTTATCGATCGGCTCCTCGCCCGATTTTTCCTTTATCGAGTCGTAGGTCAGGAAACCGACAAGCCTCTCCTCCTCGTCGACCACGAATATAATCCGAAAGTTGTTTTCCTCCATTAACTCCTTTGTTTCCGAGACGGACTTACCCTCGAGCGCGGACGCAGGATCCTTCTGAAGAAATTCCTTGACTAGCATCTAATTTCACCGATCCAGGATGTCCGAAGCTATATTACTCGGGACCTGCTTGTACTTGAGGAAATCCATCTGGAAGGAAGCCTTGGCCTGAGTCAGAGATTTTAACCTGGTTGCGTAGTTCATTACCTCGGCCTGCGGCACCTCCGCTTCGATTTCCGTGTAACCATCGGAAGTATCGGAGCCCAGAATCCTGCCGCGGCGACCATTGAGGTCACTGATGATGTCCCCGGTATAGTCTCCCGGAGTGGTTACCTTTACTTCCATGATCGGTTCCAGCAATATAGCACCAGCTTGCTCTACTGCTTTGTTGCATGCTTCCCGGCCGGCGATCTTGAACGCCATTTCCGATGAATCAACCGGGTGGTGGTCACCGTCGTAAACGGTTGCCCTGACGTCCGTGATCGGATATTCATCGTCAAGAGCTTCCTTTATCCCTTTCTCTACACCGGGTATAAACTGAGTCGGGATGTTTCCACCCTTTATCTCGTTTACGAACTCAAACCCGGAGCCTCGGGAAAGCGGAGTTAGCTTCAGGTAAACTTCACCATACTGACCCCTGCCTCCGGACTGTTTCTTATGCCGGTACTTCGTATCCGCCTTCTTGGCTACGCTCTTTTTGTAGGGTACTTTGGGTTCCTTTGTATCTATTTCGACGTTAAACCCGTTCTTTAACCTTTCCTTGAAGACGTTCAGGTGGTTGGCCCCCATACCGGAAAGAATCATTTCCTCAGTCACTTCATCCCTGTAATAGTTGATGGAGGCTTTGTTGGCTACGAGCTCCTTCAAAGCGGTGCTCATCTTGGTTTCATCTTCCCTGCTTTTCGGGTTAACGGCCCTGTGATAAACGGGGCGGGGGAACTCCACGAATTCGATTTCTTCCTCTCCCGTATCGGTCAGCGTATCACCCAGGGCAATATCCTCAAGCTTACCCAGAGCAACTATATCCCCGTACTCGGCGGAATGTATCTTCTCCTGATCCCCACCGTGGTACCGGTAAATATCCGTTACCTCGACTTCCTGGCCGTTTCTCAGGTTGCGCAGAGTGTTCTCTTCTTCAAGCTCCTCCCCGTAGACCTTCACAAATGCCAGTTTGCCGAGATAGGGGTCGGAAAGTTTGTTGAACACGAGCAAATCGGAGCGCCCACCGGACTCGCCTTTGAACTCGGGAACCAAATTGTTCAGTTTTTCCAGGAGCGGTTCCAGGCCTAGACCCGCTTCGACTGAGGAAGCAAATACCGGGGCAAACGCATCGGCTTTGAAACCCGCTTTCAGAGCACGGTCGGTATCCTCGGCCGTGATTTCTTCTTCCTCCAGGTATTTCATCATCAAATCGTCGTCCTGTTCCGCCAGCGCTTCCAGCAGGTTTTCCCGTTCTTGATCAAGTTCTTCCTCTAGTTCCGCCGGTATCCCGTCATCCCGGTCGTCAAAGTAGACCGCTTTCTCTTCCAGAACGTTAACGTAACCGGCGAACTCTCCGTCAGTTATTATTGGAATCTGGAGAACGACGAAGTTCTTGTCGAATTCCTCACGCAATTCGCTAAGAGTCCCGCCAAAATCCGCTTCCTCCTGATCCATCTTGTTGACAAGAACGGCCGTGGGTTTATCGTACTTCTCGGCAATGTTCCATACGTTCTCGGTATGAACCTGTGCCCCTTTCTCGGCATCGACCAGAAGGAGCGAAGCCTCGGAGGCAAAAGTACCTTTATAAACTTCTTCGACGAATTCTTCCGCTCCGGGTGTATCGAGAACAGTCCAATTCTGCCCTTTATGCTTAAAGGAGCCAATCCCCAGATCGATAGAGTACCCGTGTTCTTCCTCTTCCGGAGAAGGGTCGAAGTTTAAATCCCCGTCAAGGCCGCTCATTCCAAGCAATTTTTCTGCCAGACTGGATTTCCCAGTACCCGAATGTCCAATCAAACTTAATGTCTTTGAATTTGCCATGAACCAACCACCTCGTCTTACCTATGTGTTTTGCTTAATAAGCAATCGTATCGATAACCGCCAAATACTTCGTTTAATATAAAGCATAAAGCGGAACCAAACAACATACAGACCCTTTCTCCCCTATGGAATTACCGAGGGATCTCGTGGGAACCCTCTTCGCAAAGAAACCATATCCTTCACGAAGAATACAGGTTGGCTTCCTTCATACCTAATACGGAGAAGCGACCGGAGATTGCCGGAACTTTCTCGCTTAAACTCCGCCTCCCTGCATCTTCGGATCCATTATGTCCCTGAAGGCGTCCCCAATTAAGTTCCAGGAGAGACAGAAAGTCGTGATGGCAGCGCCCGGAATCAGTACGGTGTACCAGAACTTCAGAGTATTCCCCTGAGTTCCAAGGATCCAGTTCCTCGCAAAACTGATCATCTGGCCCCAGTCCGCGTAGCCCTCCTGGGCACCAACTCCGAGGAAACTCAGTGTTGCCGCGGTAATCACGATGGTACCCATATTCATCGATGCCTGAACCACGACGGGGAAGATCGAGTTCGGCAGGATGTGCCTGAACACGATCCTGAAGTCGGTCGCTCCAACTGCCTGCGCAGCTGATACGTATTCTTCTTCCTTTACGGATAGTATATTACCCCGGATAAGTCGGGCGTATCCCATCCAGCCGAATACGATCAGCGCAATCAAGGCATTCGTAAGGCTCCTCCCCAGTATCGTCGTCAGCACCATTGCAGCAACGAGATACGGTATCGAGTAAAACACGTCGACGACCCGCATCAATACGCTATCCACTGCTCCCCCGTAGAACGCAGCCAGAGTACCTATCAGAACGCCGATGATCGCGGCAATACCCACAACCATCAACGAAACCCGGAACGCAGTTCTGGTTCCCCAGACGACGCCGTAAAATATGTCGTACTGTCCCTGAGTCGTACCGAATATATGACCTTCTCCCGGAGGCTGAGGTGTGGAACTCCAGCCATCCCGTGGTACCTTGTACGGTTCATCGGGATTCTCCGGCGGGGCAATCCACGGTGCAGCCACTGCAACCCCGATATAGAAGAGTATTATTATTAACCCAATAACGGATAAAGGATTCGTCAGTAGCTTCGTTATTTTCTTTTTCATATTAATCGTATGTAACCCTCGGATCTAGATAAGCGTAGATTATATCGACAGCTAAGTTTGCAAAAACCAGCAGTACCCCGTTGAACAGGACAAAAAGCATCAACGAGGAGGTATCGAACTGTTGCGCAGCATTTACCGCCCATCTACCCAGGCCGTGCCAGTCGAAAATCGTCTCCGTAACTACGAGACCGTTTATCAGAAAAGCTATGTAAATCCCGGCCACCGTAACTACGGGAATAAGGGCGTTCCGCCTGGCGTGCTTCTTGATCACGACACCTTCCTTCTGCCCTTTGGCTCTTGCAGTCTGGACGTAATCCTTTCGCAACGTTTCCAGCAGGCTCGAGCGCATGATACGCAGCAACATAGCCCAGCGCACGTAGGACATGACGATCGCCGGTAAAATAATATGTCGGACCGCATCCGCAAAGACGAACCAGTTCCAGTTCAGTATCGCGTCGATCGTATTCATCTGGGTATACCGGACAAACTGGGCCGAGTTGACTATCTGTTTCGCCTCAAAACTCAACCTGCCTGGCGGAAACCAGGATACAACCCCTCCATAAAACACCATCAACAGCAGCAGCCCCGCCACAAAAGAAGGTAGAGACCAGCCGACGATGGCAAACAGCCGGGTAATATGATCAACCACGTTGTTGTGGTTTACCGCGGCCACGGTGCCCAGCCAAATCCCTCCGAGAACAATTGGCAGGGCGGACCAAAGCGCCAGTTCAAGCGAAACAGGAAAAAAAGTGGTAAAAGCCCTTTTTGTAGGCATTTTAGCACTTTCGGACCAGCCAAAGTTGAACTGAACGACGTCACTCATCCAGCGGCCGAACCGGGTCCAGATTGGGTCGTTAAGTCCGTACTGTTCCGCCAGGACCTCCAGGTCGGTGTTCTTGAGCTCAGCCGGGCTGGAAATATAGGTCGACAGCCTCTGGTTAACGGACAAAAACTGAATCATCCCGAAGACGATCAACAGAACGCCCAGGATGACAAATGGTAAAACGAGCATTCTTCGGGTTATGTAAGATATCATTTATTTATCCCTCGACCGAGTATGAAATAAAAATTAAAAAAGAGCACCAGGAGCGGCTCCTGCCGCCCCTGGTACCTAGCTTATTCT
>CAZNVA010000106.1:0-5130 GCA_964576335.1 uncultured Thermotogae bacterium
TAGCTATGCCCCGGGCAAAGGGGACCTGTTACGACCCGGGAGTCGGGGTGGCCTTCCTGATGTACAAACCGGGAGAATTTTCCGGCGGCCGCCGCGGCAAAAAATTAATCAGTCATGTTGATTTCCTGCCCTTCCTCCTGGACTACCTCGACCTGGAAGTTCCGGAGGGCCTGGATGGGAGATCGTTCCTTCCGGCTCTACAGGAAGAAGAATACGAGGAGCGGGAATACCTGTTCCACGAGATCACGTGGCACGACAAATATAATCCGATCAGGGCCATACGGACGAACCGCTTCAAGTACATCAAGAACTTCGTCGATTCTCCCCGGGTTTACCTGCCGGCTGATATTTACGATTCTCCTTCCGGCAGGGTAACGCGGGAGGGGTACTACGAAGGCAAAAGACCGGAAGAGGAGCTTTACGATTTGAAACATGACCCACTGGAACAGGAAAACCTCGCGGAAAATCCGGACCACAAAAGGGTCAAGAGTCGGTTGAAGGAAGCTCTCGAAAAGTGGATGGCCGATACGGACGATCCGCTGCTCGACCCTCCGGTACCGCCAACGGAGGAACAGCGACGGACGCTCGAAGAAGACGATCTCGATAACTGATTCGGTTAAAGGTGATCGAAATGGACGATAGAGAAGTATTCTGGGGAGATTTTCACAAACACCTGCAGGATATCGACAACGCCGGTTCTATTGTCGAATCAGCGCGGGAGAACCTGGATTTCTATCCGCTACTCTGTTACCCGTTCGTCTGGTTTCTCCAGAAGGAATCGGGAGAGAAGGAATACCTGGGGCAGCCATCCGACCTCAGCGACGCTTTCCCCGAAGCGGAGGAAAGCTCCGACCTCCTGGTGGAATCCACCGGCCACAGAAGTGAGTACGACCAGTGGTGGGAAGTAATCAAGGAAACTGCCGCCGAGTACCATGACCCAGGGAACTTCGCAACGCTGATCGGTTACGAATGGCACGGGGATAGAAAGAGATATGGCGACAACAACGTAATATATTTCGGAGAGGACGGAGAACTGGACCCGACTTCCGAGTTACCGAACCTCTACGATAATTTAAAAGATAAGAAAGCTCTGGTTATTCCGCACCATATCGGCTACAAGAAGGGTAGACGCGGCAAGGACTGGGATTTTTTTGACGAAGATCTTTCGCCGGTTGCGGAAATATTTAGCTACCACGGCTCCTCCGAGGGCGAACCCTCACGGCTCGAACTGAACAACAACCCCTCGATGGGGCCGGGCCAGACACGTTCTTTCTGGCAGGAGGGCCTGGACAGAGGCTACAGGGTCGGGGCGATAGCCAGCAACGACGGACCGGGTCTACCCGGAGGATACGGCAACGGGCTGGCTGCCGTCCGGGCGAAATCGCTTACCAGGGATTCACTCTACCGGGCCCTGAAAGAACGCCGCACTTACGCCGTTACCGGAGACAGGATAGAGCTTGAGTACCGCGTCAACGGCACGCCCATGGGTGGAGTAATTGAAGGGGCAAACGCCGCGAAGGCGGATTTTTCCGTATCCTGCCCGGACGTGCTCAAGGGAGTGGAATTGATAGTAAACGGAAAAAGAGAAAGGGTCTATAACCATCTGCCGGAACGGGATCCGGAAGGAGCCGAACGCTTCAACCTCAAGGTCGATTTCGGCTGGGGTCCGGCGGAACACTACGGCCTGGGTGTTGACCATTTGGACTGGCTGGGGGGGCTGGAAGTCGAGGAAGGGGAGTTAATCGACGTGGACGGCTGTTTTACACTGCTGGATCAGGAAATAAGCTGGGACGAGAAGGGTGCAGACTGGAAACTGCGAACCAGGAGATCAAACAACGAGTTGAATGCGGAACTGCGCCAGTCGCTGATTCTCAAGTTAAAAGGGAATACCGGGACCAAATTGCGGTTTCACGGGGAAGGATTCGACTTCACGAGGACGCTCGGAGATCTGAGTTCCCGGAGCGAGGTAATTGCCCTGGAAGACTTTGCTCGGGAAAAGGTGCTCGAGGATACCGGAATTAGCGAGGAGGACGTTCTCAACGACGAGGTTTTCTACTTCAACGCACCCAAGATCAAACTCCATCGGGCAAATATGGAATCCGAGAGGGAAGCCCGGGGTAGCTTTCACGTAGAGGACCTGAAGGAAGGAAGGAACTACCTCTACCTCCGGGTGCTGGAAGCCAACGGTCAGATGGCCTGGTCCAGTCCGGTATGGATAGACCGCTGATTACGGTTAGAGATCGAATTTACAAAGGAGGTTCAGGTGAAAGAAGACGTTAAAATAACTCTGGTTGGAGCCGGTAGCACGATCTTTGGCCCGACCAGCATACTTTCGATTCTACAAACGGAAGCGCTGGCAGGTGCCACGTTAAGCCTCGTTGACGTAAACGGGGAGATGCTCGAGCTGGTCGGCGAAACAACCCGCAGGATGAACGACTACCTGGGGGTCGGAATGGAGGTCGAACTTGAGACCGATAGGACGGAAGCTTTACCCGGCACCGATTACCTGCTGATCACGGCGGAAGAGGACAGAATAGACCGCTGGCGCAGGGATTTCGAGATTTTAAAGGAATTCGGGATAAAACATACGCTGGGAGAGAACAGGGGGCCGGCGGGGCTGTCTCACACGATGAGGACCGCGCCTCTGGTACTGGATATCTGCAGGGACGCGGAAGAACTGGCACCGGAAGCGAAGGGGATAATATTCACGAACCCGGAGGACCGGCTGGCCTATGCCGTAAACAAGTATACCGACCTGGAAGCTTACGGGTATTGCGACGGGAACTGGGACTTCCGGGACCACTTCCTCGGCGAACTGCTCGACCTGCCGGGCGAGCGAATCCACCTGGAAGGGGCCGGAATAAACCACATGGTCTGGATAACAGAGTTGCGGGACAGGGAGACCGGTAAAGACCTTTACCCGGAAATGGTCCAGATGGCCGACGCGGAAAACTGGCAACCCCTCTCCCGTCACCTTTACAGAACTTACGGACTCTGGCCTCACGAAAACGATAGCCACGTGGGAGAATACATCGGTTACGCGCCGGAGTTCAACGATTGTAGCGGGTACGATTTCGACGGTCACCTGAAGGAGGAAAAGAAGTGGAGGAACAGAATGGAGAAACTCAGGGAAGGAGACTACGAAATCGAGGGGTTCGTTGCCGAACTATCTGACTACGAACACCATACCTTTGGCGATGCCAGTTTCACGGAAATCATCAAGGGCGAAATTACGGCGGAGAATCCCTTTCTCTCCGGAGCCAACCTGATCAACAACGGTAAAATACCAAACCTCCCGGACGACATGGTTGTCGAAGTCCCGGCAGTTGTTACCTACAGCGGAATTAACGGCTTCTCCTTCGGCGAGCTTCCCGACGCGATTGCCAGCTTGACCCACCGAGAAGGTGTAGTACAGAAGCTATCAGCGGAAGCTGCAGTTGAAGGGTCCCGGGAAAAGGCATTGCGGGCACTGGACCTGGACGACATAGTGCCGGATCCGGCGACGGGAAGAAAACTGCTGGAAAGGTTCCTTAACGAGCACGCCGAGTACGTTCGGGGCTTCTGAAGTTCCAGCAAATCTTAACAAATCGTAACAGATAGATAACCGCGGAGGAATCGGTATTCTCCGCGGTTATCTTGCTGGTTTGCTATTTCAAATCCCGCTTAACCTTCTTCCGCTTCCTTTAGATTCAGTTCCTTCAGTTGCTCGGGCAGGTTCTCCATTCCATCTACCGCCGGCTTTTCCAGTGTCGGGTGATTGCTATTCTCCATCACTTCTCGCCCCGGCTCCGTGAGGACGAACTCGACGAATTCCCGGGCGAGTTCGGGATGAGGAGCGTTTTCCGGAATAGTTATCCCGTAGAGTAGTCTACGTCCGGTAAATACCGGGCTTACCGAGGAGAACCGCTGATAGTCCAGCTTAACCTGGACCTTTCTGTAGTTTTCCGAGTACTCTTCCGATCCCAGGTTTATCTGAGGCGGCAGGCGCAGGAAGGACAGGCCGTGCTGCCTTGCCACGCTTTCGTATTGAAAGCCGTAATCCACGCCGCCCGCCTCCAGGGGTGCCAGAAGGTTGATACTCGAGCCCCGCATGGTCAGACGTCTCGACCGGGGCTGCAGTATTCGCGGCACCAGTATCTTTTTCATACCGGCGAGGTCCACGGACTCTATCGGGTAATTCTTGAAACTATCCGTAATGAGATTTCCGAATAGGTCCGGTTCGCCGTAGTAATCCTCCGCAAGTCCGGTGAGCATCAAAGCCCGGTAGCCGCAGGCATCCATTCTGGGGTCCGACATCCCGAAGTTCACGTCGTCCCTGAGCAAAACCTCGTACCAGTTATCCGCTGTTATTTCCTCGGAATAGCTGCTGGTTTCCGTGTAAGCTAACCCCAGGTTATTCGTCGCAA
Organism: uncultured Thermotogae bacterium; assembly: GCA_964576335.1. Lineage (GTDB taxonomy): Bacteria > Bipolaricaulota > Bipolaricaulia > M55B111 > M55B111 > JAGXLP01. Next base: position 4,407 of record CAZNVA010000106.1, read on the forward strand.
ACTTGATGTACCAGTCGGCGTACGTTTTGTCACTGTTCGGGAGGTTGGTCTCGTACATCAAAAGAGGTATCAGCGAATAATCAGCAACTGCCGTTACGTCCACCCTATCGTGTATTTCGGTCACGTGCCGTACTACCTGAATGCTGCCGTGACCTTCTATCTGCACGTCGACGTCGGGGTGGGTTTCCTCGAACTTATCCTCGATTCGGTCGAACGGTACCATCAGGCTACCGGCGTTCAGAACTTTTAGTTCCGTCTTCGCAGTTGCAGTTCTACTAAAAGAAACTCCGAAGAGTACGGTGACCGCTAGAGTTAGCACCAGTGCTTTTGATCCGAATTCCTTCAATTTCACCATGGCAATCCCGTCTCCTTTTATAGCTGCAAAGGCCAGGGGTTACTTGAATATAATTTTTATTTCAGCGATCTTTGAGACCATCTCCGAACCCTGCAAGTTGGGACCGACCAGTCGGAGCGGCCAGTCTTCTTCGGGTAAAACTTCGCCATCCATCTTGTTTGCCACAATCATGTCGTTGTTTTTCATTACCCGAGAACTCTCGAAGGTTTTGCTGTACCCGTCAGTAGCCGTCACTTCAACGGTATAACCCTCGTTTGCCAGTTCCTCGTTGAAGGAGCCTTTCTCGTGCTTGTTCTCGTCGTCGACGTAGCCAACAAGCAGCCAGAGCGGAACGCCCGACCATTTGTTCCCTTCTCCGTCCGTCCAGCT
>CAZNVA010000107.1:0-5106 GCA_964576335.1 uncultured Thermotogae bacterium
ACCTGCGTCTGGTTAAGCTATTAGTCTCTTCTTTTTGTTGGGTCATTTTTCCTCCAGAAAGCAAGAAATTCTTGGATAGTTGGAACCAGGTTATCAGTCGAATCGTAACGGAAAAGTGTTTGTTATTTCAATGTCAAGGTCTTCTTACCTCTCTACCACTTTATAGCTCACGAGGATCGAGGTAAAGTATGAACTTTTTGCTTGACAAAAAAATAAAACAGTATATAATAAAGCTGAGTATTAGCAAGCGGCGAGATTTCCTACGAGGGTCTGTGAGTAATATTTTATTCTTTTGTTTCTTACGAACATATAATTCTACCGAAAACCCATGTAGTGTATTAATCCAAATATCATCTTAATCATCTTCCGATATTTTGTACCAATATCTTAGGTTATGGAGGTTAACATGGCAAGTAAAAAGATGAAAGACAAAAATAAAGAGAAAAACCCAATTAGGCGGTACTTTGACGAAGTGGGTAACGAGGCTTTGCTGACGCGGGAAGAAGAGGTCGAGCTGGCAAAGAGGATAGAGCAGGGTGACGAACAGGCCAAAGAAAAGCTTGCGTCTTCTAACTTACGGTTGGTAATTAGTATTGCAAAAAAATACCGAAATTATGGTTTACCGTTTCTTGACCTAATTCAGGAAGGTAATCTGGGTTTAATGAAGGCGATAGAAAAGTTCGACTGGAGAAAGGGTTATAAGTTCAGCACGTATGCTACGTGGTGGATCAGGCAGGCCATCCTCAAGGCCTTAACGAATAGGTCGAGGACCGTCAGAGTGCCGGCTCACATGAAGGAGCTAAGCCGGAAAATAGACAGAGTCGAAGAGGAATATATACAGGAACACGGAACGGAGCCCCCGGTAGAAAAAGTTGCCGAAGACCTGGACGTGACGGTGGAAAAGGTAAGAAGGGCTAAAAAAGCGGCCCAGACCACCATTTCTCTTGACAAGCCGCTGGGAGAAGAATCCAGCGACAGCGGAGTACTCGGTGACATCTTTGCGGACGATCACCTGCCAACCCCGGAAGAAGAAACTTTCGATTCCCTGCTTAAGGGTCGTTTAAAGGGACTATTAAACAAGGAACTGACGGACAGGGAAAAGCATATCCTGAAGCTGCGGTACGGCCTGGAGGATTACAAAACCAGAACTCTGGAAGAGGTCGGAGAAGTTTTTGATATAAGCAGGGAGCGGGTCAGACAGCTTCAGAACAGGGCAATTGAAAAGCTCCAGCGACCGGAAATAAAAGAGGAACTGGGAAGGTATAAAAAACTTAGCAAGGAAGAATAGACAAGTTTTTCACATCAGTATAGTGGTTTTAGGCCTGGCTTGAGTCAAGTTCAAGTCAGGCCTTTCCCTTTTTTAGAAGGAGGCTTAGCGAAAAAATGAGCAAAACAAAAATTGTTGCCACTTTCGGGCCGGCTTCGGATTCGCCTCCGGTCGTCCGCACGCTGATAAAGGAAGGCGTCGATTGTGCCAGAATCAATTTATCCCACGGCGATGAAGGTGGACACGAAGAGCTTATATCGCATCTGAAAAAATTTCGACGAGAAATGGGTGTTTCCCTTTCTATCATGGCGGATACGAAAGGGCCAGAGGTGAGGGTTGAGCCCATTTCCGGCGAGGAAATTGAGCTGACAAAAGGGGATAAAGTCGTACTGGTTACGGAAGGTTCCGGGTCCGAGGGTGATCTCAGCACGGATTTCGAAGGAATCGGTGGCGTTCTATCAGTTGGAGACGAGTTAATAGTTGGCGACGGTGACCTTTCGCTGACCGTTTCGGAAGAAGGTGCTGATTCCATAACGTGTAAAGCCCTCGGGGCAGGTAGCATCGCGGGCAGACAGAGGATTACTGTTCCCGGGAAGAGTTTCCCTTTGCCTTCGATAACTGACCAGGATAGAAAGGACATAAAATTTGCCGTCGATCAGTGCGTCGACTGGATTGCTCTCTCCTTCATAAAGTCATCCGAGGACGTAAGAGAGGCGAGGGAAATAATCGAGGCTGCCAGCGGTTCAAATCAGAATATACCAGTTATGGCAAAGATCGAGACCGTCGAAGCCGTGGAAAACATCAGGTCTATCACCAGGGAGGCCGACGGGTTGATGGTGGCCCGGGGTGACCTGGCCATGGCGATCGGGCTGGAAGAGGTTCCTTTTCTACAAAAAAAGATCATTCACCTGGCCAATGACATGGCCAAACCGGTAGTAACCGCCACGCAGATGCTCGAGACCATGATCGAAGTTCCCACGCCGACCCGAGCCGAAATTACTGACGTGGCAAATGCCGTCCTTGATGGAACCGACGCCCTCATGTTATCGGGGGAAACGGCCATCGGCAACTATCCGGTTAAAACCGTGACCACGATGAGAAAACTGGCAGAAAAGGCCGAAGCGAACTTTCCGCACTCCGACGCTTCCGGCGATAAGCTGAACAGTGAAAAAGGCCAAACGGCTCCCGAAATAGGCCGAGCTGCCTGTTCGATGGCCGAGCGGCTCGATGCAAGGGCAATTATAACTTCGACAAGGTCCGGTTATACTGCCAGACTGATCTCTCGTTTTCGTCCCAGGGTCAGGATAGTTGCTGTTACCCCGTCGAGAAAGGTCTTCAACAGGCTGGCCATGGTCTGGGGTATAACGCCGATCCAGGTCGAAACAACCGAGGATACGGACGAAATGATTGAAAAGTCGATTCGCTCGGTCCGAGAGGAAGGATACGTCGATAACGGTGACAGAGTCGTGGTTACCGCCGGCGTTCCCTTTGCCGTGGAGGGTACGACGAACCTGATTAAGGTCGAGACCGTAAAATAACTTTACCCTCCGGTGCCTCTGAAAGGATAGAAGCTAGCATAACCCTTGTGGAAGGATAGATCAATAGTTCCCAGCGGTCCGTTTCGCTGTTTCCCAATGATCAGCTCCGTCTTACTGACCGTAGAGTCGTTTTCTTCCTCCTCCTCTTTGTCGTAGTAGTCCTCTCGATAAATGAAGGCGACTATGTCGCTATCCTGTTCGATTGCACCACTCTCCCGGAGATCGGAAAGCCGTGGTTTTTTCGATTCCCTCCTTTCAACGGACCTGTTGAGCTGGGAAAGTGCCACCACGGGAATTCTGAGTTCCCTCGCGATACCCTTGAGTGAGCGGGATATATGTGCGATCTCCTGCTCTCTGGTATTTACGTTGTTCTTCCCTTCGATTAGCTGCAGGTAATCTACGACCAGCAGGTTGATGTCGTGTTCTGCTTTCATTCTTCTGGCTTTCGCCTTTACGTCAAGTATCGCGTTACCGGGCATATCGTCGATTACTATCGTGCTTTCCTGGAGCTTTCCCGCTGCCGTGGCGATATCACGCCACTTGCCGGAAGGAACAAAGCCACCTCTGAGTTGATGGAGGTTTACCCTGCCCTCCCCGCAGAGCAGCCGCTCCAGTAACTGTTCCTTAGTCATTTCCAGGGAGAATAGCCCGACCCCTGCGTCCTCTTTCAGAGCAATATTTCTTACCAGAGAGAGGGCAAAGCTCGTTTTACCGGTTCCGGGCCGGCCGGCTATGACTATCAACTGTCCATCCTGGAGGCCGGAGGACATCTCATCCAGTTTTGGAAAACCCGTGGAGAGTCCGCTTATAGTTTGCTGTCCGGGGTCGTGATGCAGTTCTTCAAGTTCGTCGAAATGGTCTCGCAGGAAATCGCTAAGCAGGTGAAAGTCTTCGACCGTTTCCTGGCGGGATATTTCAAATACTATTTCCTCTGCTTTATCAAGCACGTCTTCCAGTTCTTCCTCGGTTTCGTATCCGAGTTCACTGATTTTTCGCCCGCCGTTAATTAAAGCCCTCATTAATGCCTTTTCCCGGAGAATATCGGCGTAGTGCTCGAGGTTGGCGGTCGTGACGACTTTGTCCAGAAGGTCCGCCAAATAACCTCTGCCCTGGATTTCTTCTAGCTGGTTCTTTTCCTTGAGTCGATTGGTGACGGTCACTACGTCAGCCGGATCCCCTTTGTCGAAGAGTTCCAGTACGGCTCGGTAAATCAGCCGGTGTTCCTTCCAGTAAAAATAACTCGGCTGTATCTTTTCTATAACTTTCGGAACTACTTCTTCCGGGTCCATCAGGATGGATCCGAGTACCAGCTGTTCAGCTTCTTTGTTTTTTGGTATAGTGCGGTCCTGTGGCATGGTACTAGATTATAGGTGAGCTATTCTTCAGAATCATGGACAAATTGAATAAATATCTTCGAGAAAAATTATTCAATTGCAAAGGAAAAGAAGCGGTAATCTCGTCAGTTTTGTTTATATTGAAAAAGGGGGAAAGTTCGAATGGTGGAGGTGGTGGGAATCGAACCCACGTCCAGTATCGCCTCCGTTCCGCGTTTACAGGCTTAGTTCCGTTTTGTGGTTTAAGGAATGAAGCGGCACGGAACAGCCACTTCAGACCCGAGCTCCTAAATTTTCCCTCCTACTCCGGAGCCAGAGCAGAAGGTAAGCCCGTATAATCGTCGCCTCACAAGGTCCCTACGGGCAAAACACCCTGGAGACGCCGTCATTCAGCTAGGTTACGCAACTGCTCCTGCGGCGGAAACGCCACTGAAGCTACCTGCTGCGTTACCCGTAGTGCTGAAGACGGGTGCCTTGTTATCGTTGGCATTTATTAGAGAAAATTTGTTAGTTTTAGGAGTTAACAGCTCCGCCTGTAGCTTCCCTTGGGCGATACTGTCGAACCCTTTCACCCCCATGTCAAGGAACAAACAGGCCTCCAATACATTTAGCGGCGCAGGGATTCGAACCCCGAGCCTCTCGGATATGAGCCGAACGCTCTAACCAGTTGAGCTACGCCGCCAAATCTGGTTGCGGGGGCCGGATTCGAACCGACAACCTCCGGGTTATGAGCCCGACGAGCTTCCTAATTGCTCCACCCCGCGATGTACATCAATTGTAATTGAAGCGCCCTAAAAATCAAGTATGAAACTTGCTATACCGATAAGATTGATTCCTGGTTCTTACTGACTGAGGAATTTGATAGATGAAGTTAAACTCGACTCGAAAAGTATAAAGATGAGTGAAAGCATATGCCGGGGGCGGGACTTGAACCCGCACGGGGTACATTACCCCAAGGGATTTTAAG
>CAZNVA010000108.1:0-5099 GCA_964576335.1 uncultured Thermotogae bacterium
TAAGAACAATTTTTAACGAGAGGTTGAAAATGCTAGACGAGAGAAAGAGTAACCCAAGAGAGTTGTTCCACAGGCACGTTTACAATCCAATTTTGAAGCCGGGCGAGTGGCCGTACGTAGTGAACTCGGTATTCAACCCCGGAGCCACGAAGCTCGGTGACGAGACGATTCTTCTCTGTCGGGTCGAAGATTGTCGGGGTTTTTCGCACCTCACCGTCGCCCGGAGCGAAGACGGCAAGGCGGGCTGGAGTGTCGACGAGGAGCCAACCCTTGCTCGGTCGGAGAAATTTCACGAAGAGCAGTGGGGACTGGAAGACCCGCGAATAGTCTGGTTTGAGCCGTTTGAGAGCTATGCAATTACTTACACTTCTTTCTCGCCGGCGGGACCTCAGGTTTCGCTTGCTTTTACGAAGGACTTCAAAGAGTTCGACCGAAGGGGACCGCTGCTTCCCCCGGAGGACAAGGACGCATCCCTGTTCCCAAAGAAACTGAACGGCCGCTACGTATTAATTCACCGCCCAATAGTTAGAGGGGAACAGCACGTCTGGGTCTCCTTTTCCCCGGATATGAAACACTGGGGTGATCATGAGATCCTGCTGCAGCGGCGCAGTGGCTGGTGGGACGATGCCAAAGTAGGTCTCGGGACTCAACCGATTGAGACACCCATTGGCTGGTTAATGATTTACCACGGCGTCAGAGAGACGGCTTCCGGTAGTTTGTACCGGGTCGGACTGGCTCTCCTGGACAAGGAGGATCCAACTAAAGTGGTGAAGCGCTGTGACCCCTGGGTGATGGGGCCAAGGGAAAACTACGAATACCGTGGTGACGTGCCGGGAGTAGTATTTCCCACGGGCGCAATTGTCGACGAGGAAACCGGTGAGCTAAGAATTTATTACGGTGCCGCCGATACTTCCGTCGGCATGGCAACTGCTCAGCTGGACAAGGTGCTGGAATACCTGGAAACCTGTTGAACTCAGATTGCTCAACTAAGCCGGTGTATGCTGCCGAAAAATGGCTTAACACCGGCGGATTGAGGCTAGTTTCAAATTGATTTATAAAACCGGATAAATTTCCATTGTTTGAAAAGGAGGGGGATGAGTTATGAACGAAAAGATTAAGGAAAAGGTACCCGTAACGTACCTGGCCACGTACCCACCGAGGAAATGTGGCATAGGTACCTTTACGCATGACCTGGCGAAGCACGTCTCAAATCATTACGGGGAGAAATTGTCGGAAAAGGGCAACGTTCACATAGCTGCTCTCAACGACCGGATCGAGGGATATGATTACGACCCGGAAGTCGGTTTCGAAATCAACGCCAATAACAGGATGGATTATCGTAGGGCCGCGGATTACGTCAACCTGTCGGATACCAAGGTCGTAAACGTTCAGCACGAGTTCGGCATATTTGGTGGCAAAGACGGGGATAACCTGATTCCCTTTCTCCAGAACATCAGGAAACCCGTGGTTTCCACTTTGCATACGATTCTGAAAAACCCTTCGAAGCACCAAAAAGAAGTTCTTCAGAAGGTCTGTAAGGAGTCAACTAAAGTCGTCGTCCTGGCGAACAAAGGTATTGAACTGCTGAAGGACGTTTACGGGGTTAAGTCGGAAAAGGTTAAAATGATCCCCCACGGGGCTCCAGACGTACCGTTCCTCGATACTTCCTATTATAAGGCGGATTACGGCGTTGAGGGGCGGCCGATTATCTTAACTTTCGGCCTGCTCAGTCCCAATAAGGGAATCGAGATAGCCATTGATGCCATGGAGGATGTAGCGGGAGAGTTTCCCGAGGCCCTTTACATCGTGCTCGGGGCGACTCATCCTCAGGTAAAGAAAGACCACGGCGAGGAGTACAGGCTGAGCCTGGAGCGCGAAGTAAAACAAAAGGGGCTTGAGGATAACGTCACTTTTCACGAAATGTTCGTTCCCCTGGACGAACTCGTCAAGTACCTCGTGACCAGTGATATTTACCTGACTCCTTACCTGTCCCGGGAGCAGATATCCTCCGGTACCCTTGCTTACGCGGTTGCTCTCGGAAACGCCGTGGTTTCGACACCTTACTGGTATGCCGAGGAGTTACTTGGTGACGGGAGAGGAGTTCTGGTACCTTTTGAAAACTCGGATGCGATGGCAAAAGAGATGATTGATCTGCTGGAGGACGAGGGTAAACGGGTCAGAATGCGCAAAAAGGCCTACGAATTCGGCCGGGACATGGTCTGGGAGTCCGTCGCGGAAAACTACAGTGAGACTTACAGCGAAGCCCTGAGTCAGTTCAAGGAAAGCCCTTCCGTGTCAGCGGGTGGTCGCATCGATCCCAGTGATAGTTTGCTGGATTTACCGGACGTGAAACTCGACCACCTTGAAGTGATGACGGACGGTACCGGGATTTATCAGCACGCCTCTTATACTGTTCCAAACAGAAAATTCGGTTATACAACTGACGATAACGCCCGGGCAGCAGTCGTGGCCCTTAACCAATGGAAGATATTTGAGGACAAGGAAGCTTTAAAGCTTCTGAAGACCTACCTGTCCTTTCTGGCTTACGCACTGGATCAGGGCGGCAAGAAGGCGAGAAATTACATGACTTTCGACAGGAAATGGAAGGACCGCGGGGAAAACGAGGACCCGCACGGAAGGTTGTTGTGGGCAATTGGTCGGTTAATCGGTGAGAGTCCTAACGAGTCCCTGCGGGCTTACGGGAACCAGCTTTTTGGCAAAGCCATCGAGCCCGTCAGCGACTTTACCTCTCCACGGGCCTGGGCGTTTTCGATCATCGGGATCAGGGATTACCTGAGGAAGTTTGCCGGGGACAGGAACAGGAAACTGGTTGGAGAAAGACTGGCGCAAAACCTGCTGGGTAAACTCAAGGATAATTCTGATGATAACTGGATATGGCCGGAAGATAGCGTTACTTACGAAAACGCTCGTCTGCCCGAAGCCCTTCTTGCCTGGGGAAAGTTGACCTCGAACGACGAAATGAAGGACTGGGGGTTAAAGAGCCTGCGCTGGTTGATAGAACTGCAGCAGGGTGCCGAGGAAGGGCAGCTGTCGTTGATCGGAAACGATGGCTGGTTGGAAAGAGGGGAGGAAAAGGCGGATTTCGACCAGCAGCCTGTCGAAGTTGGCGCGCTGATAAGTGCGAGCTGTGAGGCGTACGACCTCACGGCTGATTCTTACTTCCTGGATACGATATACGGGGGTTTTAACTGGTTCCTCGGGAAGAATGACCTCGGGATTCCTCTTTACGACTTCAGGACCGGTGGTTGTAAGGACGGCTTGCATCCTTCCCGCGTCAACCAGAACGAGGGCGGCGAGTCCCTCGTTTCGTGGCTGCTGTCCCTGCAAAAGATGTATAGTTTGCTGGGTGAGTTCAAGAAGGATTCTCTGGACCCCGAGTAGGATCACGTATTGCAATCGGGAGTTTTCGAATCCCGGGAAATCCTGGTTAAATTTCCGAGCTGGTTTTAGTGGGTAGTTTCATTCGAGGGGACCATTATACTCCTCGCTTCCGGCACCACGGTCAGTCTGCTCGGTGTCGAGCCTTTTAGGTCCCCGTCCAGCATTTCCGGCAACCTCTTCTGTGTTTCCAGACTGATGGATCGGGCCCGATAGAACTCGATCTTGGGGTGGTCTACGTGGTTGCCGCTGTAAACTTTCCTCAAAGCCATTACGAGCTCCAGCCTTCCTACTTCTCCAATTACGGCTACGTCCAGGAGTCCGTCCTGGAAATCCGCGTGGGGGATTAAGTCGATCCCACCGCCGGTGTACCTGCAGCTGGCGACAAAAACGGCACTGGCTCTGCTGGTTTTTAATTCCCCGTCTACTTCCAGTTTGATATCGTAGCTCGATAGGTTGCCAATGGATCGGAGCAGTCCGATCAGATAAACCGGTTTGCCCCGAGTAAAGCCGTTTCTGATTTTTTCCACGTTGCGGACTACGTCCGCCGGAAAGCCGACCCCCATAAAGTTAAATAGCTCACCGTCGTCGCTGCCCAGGTCAATCCTTGCCCGTTGTCCGTGAGTTAGCACTCTAGTTGCCCGGGTAATTTTTTCCGGAATCCCGAGACAGCGAGCAAGGTCGTTACCCATACCGGCAGGGATTATACCTACCCTGGTTTCCTGAGAACTTACGCCGTTTAGTACTTCCATGACGGTTCCGTCCCCGCCAACAGCTACGATCATACCGCTTTGAGGTTCCAGTTCCGAGGCAATTTCTTTCCCGTGCCCGGGGAACTGTGTCCAGTGAATCGAGTAGTTCTGGTCCTCGCTATCCAGGATTTTTTTTACGGTTTCGAGCGCACGAGCGGATTTACCCCCGCCCGCAATCGGATTGGCAATAATTTCTATTTGCATTTACCTCCCAATTTATGGTATAAAAACTCTTGTAGCAAGTAAAACTTGCTGGATCTCTGTATTTAGTACTGGCAATATTAACCTTTTTCCGCGTTAATACAACGAGAAGCTGGTTTATATTGCCGAAACCCTTGAAAACCCCTGCAGGATTGGAATATATTTAAATCAAACGTTGTAAGTTTTTGGAGGTTGCGCCATCTTTTCCGGTCGGTTACTGGTAATACTTGTATTTTGCGGTAAAACCCTGTTATAATCGGGTTTACGGTTTAATACGCAAATTAAACCCAACAGGAGGTTAAATTTCTCATGAACAAGGGCGAATTTGTCGACAGATTGAGCGAAGCTACCGGTTTTACGAAGAAAGATTCGAAGAAGGCCCTGGATTCGGTTATCGAAATCATTACGGAGGCACTGAAGGACAACGAAGAGGTTCTGTTAACTGGCTTTGGTAAGTTCGAAACCAGGTCGAGGAAGGCGACCGAGAGAATTAATCCTCAAACGGGTGAGAAGATCGAGGTGCCAAGCAAAGTAGTGCCGGCCTTTAAGACGGGTAAGAACCTGAAAGAAGGTGTCAGGGAAAGCTTGAAAGCAGTGGAGACGGATTCAGGAGAACTGAAGATAGAAAAAGAGTAGCCCAGAACTTACTTAGTTCCGTTTTTACCCTTACAGGGTTGACTGTTGGGTAAAGGCTGGCGGCTACTCAAAAAATAATATAGAGATCAGGTAACTATTTCGCAGGGGGCA
>CAZNVA010000109.1:0-5098 GCA_964576335.1 uncultured Thermotogae bacterium
ACTCTGCTAAATTTATTATAGAGGTGGCTATTTTTATTTCAAGGGCAGTAATATTCATTCCTAAGTAAAGCGATTCTCTCTTTGAAGACCATCTGCTAAAACAAAAAGAACCGTCTATGGAGTTAATTGTTTATAAAAATACCGGACAAGATTGCACTGGGTGCAAAACCCGGGTTACTATTATGCTTAAGTAGTTCCGGTCCCCGTGCCGGGGCGGAAGTTTAGACCGGAAAACTCTCTCTATCAACTATGAGCGGTTCTTTCGGAGTTATTCGACTTGATCATCGTATTTGACAAGAAATGTATTTTTTGTTATGATACTTTTCAGGTTTGTGTAGTTATTTAGTTAAAGAAATAGCTCTACAAATTCGAGGCGATATCGGAATGAGTCAGACATATGATGTTCTAGTGATTGGAGCAGGTGTTATCGGATCCGGGGTAGCCCGGGAACTGTCACGGTACGACCTGGAAGTAGGAGTTCTGGAAAAGAAACCGGACGTCGGCTGGGGTACGACAAAGGCAAACAGTGGAATAGTTCATGCCGGTTACGATGCCAAACCTGGAACCGTTAAGGCCTCTTTTTCGGCTCCCGGTAATAAGAAATACGACGAGTGGGCGGAACAACTTTCGGTTCCGTTTAAGCGTTTGGGGTCTTTTGTATCGACAAAAGACAAGTCCCGTATTGGGAAACTGGAAAAGCTGCTGGAACAGGGGCAGGAAAACGGCGTCGAGGCACTGGAGATAATAACGGATCGGGAAAGGATCGAGGAACTGGAACCAAACATCACGGACGACGTGGAAGCGGCCCTTTACGCTCCGGATGCTGGTGTCGTTGCTCCTTACAAGCTTACGATTGCACTTTTCGAGAACGCGAGATCGAACGGAGTGGATTTTCACTTCAACTCACCGGTTGAAGCGGTTGAAAGCGGTTCCGAAGGTGAAGGTTTTACAGTTAAGGCCGACGGTACCAGCTTTGAAGGAAGTTACGTTATCAACGCAGCCGGTATTTATTCCGACGAAGTGGCCGGGATGGTTGGCGACGACAGCTTTTCCATTAATCCCGCCAGGGGCGAGTACCACCTGCTGGATAGCGAAATCGAGGGCTACGTCAGGAGGATAAATTTCCCACTGCCCAGCAAAGAAAGCAAGGGAATCCTCGTTACTCCGGCTGCCGAAGGGAGCATAATATTCGGTCCGAACCACCAGCCGCTGGAGGAGCCCTCCGTGGCAACGACAAAGTCCGGTCTGGATCAGGTGCTGGATGGAGCCATGAAGCTGTTTCCGGATATCGATACGGGTAAAATCAGAACAAATTTTGCCGGTTTGAGAGCTAAAGCCGGATCCGACGATTTCGTCATCGGAGAATCGGACGCGGTCGATAACTTCATTAACGTCGCCGGCATTCAATCGCCGGGCCTGACTGCTGCTCCTGCCATTTCGGAACACGTCGTCGAACTGCTCGGAGATAAGGGGCTGGAGCTCTCGGAAGACCCGGAATTCGATCCGAACAGGGAACCGATACCGAAATTTGCCGACATGGACATGGAAGAAGTGGCGCAGTACACGGACAAGTACCAGGCTGCCAGGGACATCGTCTGTCGCTGCGAGGAAGTGACGCGGGCTGAGATAGAAGAGGCGATAGATCGAGGGGCGACGACTCTGGATGGCATCAAATTCAGAACCAGGTCCAGGATGGGGAGCTGTCAGGGTGGTTTCTGTACCCCGAGGTTGATAGAGATACTCTCGGATAAACTGGGGGTTTCGCCGAAGGAAGTAACCAAGAAAAACGATGAATCCTATCTACTTGTCGAAGAAACCAAGAAGGGCGAGTGAAAATGAACTTAAAAACTAAAAGTATCAAGAAAGATATAGTAGTCGTTGGTGGCGGGCCGGCCGGAATGGCTGCCGGTTTGAGAGGAGCCGAGGAAGGCGCGGACGTAATGATTGTGGAAAGGGAAATAGAGCTCGGCGGTATCCTCAACCAGTGCATCCATAACGGTTTCGGAGTGGAGATATACGGAGAGGAACTTACCGGTCCGGAATACGCCGAGAGGTTTACCAGCCAGATAGGCGATAGCTCGGTGGACGTACGCTTGAATACTTTCGTGTTGTCAATGCGCCCGGACAAGTCCATGACGCTCTTGACCCCGGATGGGCTGCTCGAGGTCCAGGCGAAGGCGGTAGTGCTTGCCACCGGTGCCAGGGAGAGGTCCCGAGGAGAAATCCAGATACCCGGTGACAGGCCGGCAGGTGTTATGCCGGCGGGAACGGCCCAGGAAATAATTAACAAGAAGGGTTTCATGCCCGGCAAGAAAGTATTCGTACTGGGTTCCGGTGATATCGGCCTCATCATCTCTCGTAGGCTGACCTGGGAAGGAGCCGAGGTAGCTGGAGTAGCTGAGATAATGGACTATCCGACCGGGCTGAACAGGAACGTCGTTCAGTGTCTCCACGATTACGACATACCCCTCCATTTGAGCCATACTGTTACCGACATATACGGGTCAAACCGACTGGAAGGTATCGAGCTTACCCGGGTCGACGAGGACCTCCAGCCGGTAGAAGGAACGGAAAAGGATATCGACGTCGATTTGCTCCTCCTTTCGGTGGGGCTGGTGCCGGAAAACGACTTCTTCAAAGAGGCCGGCGTTACTCTCTCTCAGAAAACCCGGGGACCGATAGTAGATGAATGGTTCCAGACCGACGTCCCGGGGATATTTGGCTGCGGGAATTCAGTCCACGTGGAAGACCTGGTCGATTGGGTCACGATGGACGGGTTCCGGGCCGGTGATGGAGCTGTTGCATACGCCGGTAACGGAAGTTTACCGAAATCGGAGAAGGAAGTAGTGGCCGGCGAAAACGTCAATTACGTGGTTCCACACAAGGTGAGCGGGGAGGACGAGTTTCGCTTTGCCCTTCGTGTCGAAGAACCAATGGAAAACGCGGATATATCAATTAAGGATACCGATATCTCCTTCTTCGAGCAGATAGTTACTCCGGGTGAAATGGAGGTCAAGGACGTCGAGGAGGAGGACCTGGAAGAATTGGAGGACCTGGACGAGCTTGAAGTAGAGGTTACGAGGAGGTTCTGATGCCAAAAGAAGAATATACTTGCGTTGCCTGTCCGAAGGGCTGTACCGTGGAAGTGGAGTTCGAGGGCGACGAAATAAAGGATATATCGGGGTATAGTTGTGCCAAAGGTGAGGAGTACGTAAAGAGCGAGTTTCACGATCCAAGGAGGATTCTAACGACGACTGTCAAAATCAAGAACGCAAAGTACCCGAGGATACCGGTAAGAACTGAGACCGGCGTACCAAAGGACGAACTGGATTGCTGCCTGGATAAGATAAACGAAGTCGAACTGGAAGCACCGGTGGAGGTCGGGGAAGTTGTAGTAGAAGATATATGCGGCACTGGGATCCCTGTATTGACCAGTAGGTCAATGGAACGGGTTCCCGAAAAGAAGGAGGAGACAGTCCAGCTATAAACCATCCTTGCGGCATGGGATTTTACCTGAGGGAATCTGGTGGATCGATTGTGTGAGGGGCAAAGATAAATCCTCGAATATCTCGTATATCAATAAATTTCGTTAACTCAAGGTGGTGGCGTATATATGGATAAATACGTTGGAGCAATTGATCAAGGGACTACTGGAACCAGGTTTATAATATTTGACCATGAAGGAAACCAGATAAGTTCGGCCTACAGGGAGCACGAGCAGATCTATCCACAGCCCGGTTGGATTGAACACGACCCGAGCGAAATCTGGAACAAACTTGAGATAGTTGCGACAGAGGCTCTCAACGAGGCCGGGTTGACTGCCGATGATCTGGCGAGTATCGGGATAACGAACCAGAGGGAGACGGTATTTACCTGGAACCAGGACGGTGAGCCCATCCATAACGGTATCGTCTGGCAGGACAGGCGTACCGCCGACAGGTGCGACGAACTCGAGGGGACGAAGGTCGAGGGGAAGGTGCTGGAGAAGACTGGGCTGAGGCTCGACCCTTATTTTTCCGGGACGAAGATAGAGTGGCTCCTGGAGAACGTCGACGGTCTTAAGGAAATGACCGAAGCTGGAGAAGCGCTCTTTGGGACGATCGAGAGCTGGCTCATCTGGAAGTTAACTGGAGGAGACGTTTACGTTACCGACCACACCAATGCATCCCGAACCATGCTTTTCGATATCGAGGAAAAGACGTGGGACGCGGAGCTTCTGGACTTTTTCGGCGTACCGAGAAAGAGCTTGCCCGATCCCGTGGAAAACGTGGAAGAATACGGCAAGGTGAGCGAACTTGAACCGTTAAATGGCGTGCCAATAGGTGCTGCTCTGGGCGACCAGCAGGCAGCTCTGTTCGGTCAGGGTTGTTACAGCGAAGGTGCCGGTAAGAACACTTACGGTACCGGATCCTTTCTGCTTGTCAACGTGGGAGACGAGCCATCTTATGGGGAAAACCTTTTGACAACCATCGGTTTTTCCTCTAATGGCGAAACGAGGTACGCCCTGGAGGGCTCGGTTTATTCTACCGGAGCCACTATCCAGTGGTTGAGGGACGGGCTCAATATAATCGATGAAGCGGCGGAAAGCGAAGGTCTTGCCAGGAGCCTAGACGGCAACGATGGCGTGTACCTTGTTCCAGCATTTGCCGGACTGGGCGCACCGCACTGGGACTCCAACGCTCGTGGGACCATAGTCGGTTTGACTCGCGGTAGCGACGAGAGACATCTGGCCCGGGCCGGGCTCGAGTCCATTGCCTATCAGGTGGAGGACGTAATACGAGCCATGGCAGAGGAAGCGGACCAGAAGATCTCCGAACTCAGAGTAGACGGAGGAGCGGCGGAAAACGACTTTCTCTGTCAGTTCCAGAGTAATATCTCATCCATACCCGTCCTCAGGACGGGAGTATTCGAGTCTTCGGCGCTTGGTGCTGCTTACGGTGCCGGCCTTGCCGTGGATTACTGGGATGATCTCGACGAATTAAAAGAACTGATAGAAAAGCAGGGCAGCCAGCAGTTCGACCCCGATATGGAATCAGGCAAAAGAGAAGAACTCTACGACCGCTGGGTCGAGGCAGTTGAGAGGTCGAAAGACTGGGAT
>CAZNVA010000110.1:0-2580 GCA_964576335.1 uncultured Thermotogae bacterium
TTACCCTCAGCTATTTTCCTGCCCTGGTGCGTCTGTGCTAGCTATCGCTAAATAAGCAAAGCGTTTTTACAGTGGTAAAGGAAATACGTTTGGCGAAAATTTTCATCTGAGGATTATTAAAGAACAAGTTAAAACAACCAAAAACAATAACAATACCCAGGCAAATTCCTAAAAACGGTTTGTAAAACCACCTCTGGTCAGTATAATCAGGTTCAAGGTTCCGACGTTTCTCTATTAGTTTTCTGAAACTGCTAGTCTTCAAATTGTTAACTTGATAATTTGTTGCCTGGTCAATAACCAGGTTGCCGGTTATAAAAAGGAGGTTTTTAATATGGAAGAAGTTAGCCCGGAGCAACCAACCCGGTTGTCGATCGACTACCCCGATCGCCAGCTCAACAGAACTACCACGTTCTTTCGGCTGATCCTCGCCATTCCGATACTGATAATTCTCGGCTCCCTTTTTGGAGCGCCTTTCTTCTGGGAGCAGGGACTCTGGCACTGGAAATTACCAGCGCTACCCGCGTTCGTAGTCGGCCCCACAGCACTAATGATCATCTTTAAGCAGAAATACCCCAACTGGTGGTTCGACTGGAACCTAAACATGGCAAGATTCAGCACCAGGGTATTCTCCTATCTGGCTCTGTTGACGGACGTCTACCCTTCCACCGACGACTCCCAGGCGGTCGACCTGGACCTTTACTATCCCGATCCGGCCGAGGACCTGCACAAGTTGAAACCCCTGATCAAATGGTTCCTCGCGATTCCCCACTACATTGTTTTGCTCTTCCTCAATACGGCGGGAACGATGGCGATCATCCTTGCCTGGTTTGCCATTCTGTTTACGGGTCGTTATCCGAAAAAACTGTTCAAGTTCGTTGTGGAAGTATACCACTGGAACTTAAGAGTCATAGCTTACGCCTTTCTCTTCATCACGGATCGTTATCCGGCCTTCAGCTTCTCGGGCTGGGGAGAATAACTTGAGCAAAAGGAGGATAATGAGATGAGCCGAGGAAAAATATTTCTAGTTGCGGTTTACGCCTTAGTATTCCTAATCGGTGTCGGTCTGATCATCGGCGGAGGAACAATTCTCTGGGCTAATATTTTTATGGAGGATGCGGAAGGATTCTACACCTCGAAAAAAGTTGAAGTAAATCGCGACTCCTACGCGATTACCAGCGAACCGGCCGAAATAGAAATCGGCCACATCTGGATCCTGGACTGGCTGAAATCAGTCGAAGTCAAAATAGCTGCGGAGAACAATAAGGACAAGGAGGTCTTTGTGGGCATTGCGGAGGAAAAGGACCTCAAGAGTTACCTCAGCGGCGTGGACCACGACCGGATCGAGGAACTTGACCTCCACCACCCGGTAGGAAAGCCGGAGGTCGAATACGAAAACTTCCCGGGCAGCTCTGCACCCAAAGCCCCGGCGGAAGTCGGTTTCTGGACGGCTTCGGCCTCGGGTTCAGGGGAACAGGTCCTGCGCTGGAGCCTGGAAGAGGGCACGTTCGGCACGGTACTGATGAACGCGGATGGTTCCAAAGGTATCGACATCCGGGCTTCGATCGGCGCCAAGGTACCGATAGCGAGCGGAATTGGACTCGGACTGGCGATAGCCGGATTGATACTGATTCTGTTAACGCTTCTACTGACTTACTTCACCGTGAGCCGATCCAGACTATAAGGAAAGCCAAGAAAGGTTTCGATCACGTTTCTACAGTATTAAATTGGAAAGAATAACAACGGGCCGGGGTCGCTCAACCTCGGCCCGTTTTGCATCCGGCCGTGAAAGCAATCACTGCCTGACAAACCAACCAACAATTATTAAACTGATCAGGCCGAACTTTCTCCATCCCCTGCGCTACTTGAACCGGCCAGGTGAAAGCTCAATCCGAATATCGGTGCATTGACGCTATCCAGCGGACCGCCGAACTTCTTGCCCGCCATATTCCACTCGTTCGCCGGACCCCAGAGGTAACTGGCGGAGGCCCGAACCGAAAGCCAGGAGAAGAGCGAAACCTCCAGCACCAGGGCCGGTTGTACCCCGTAAAACCGTTTGCTCAGTTTGTGAGTCACGGGAGTGTCCTCGAGGGCCGCGTCGAAGGACTCCGGAATGCTTTCGTTGATCTTTAAATCCACCGAGCCCATACCCGCCAGCCCTCCGGCGAGCAGGGCGACCCTGTTCGTTATATTTACCTTGCCTTCCAGGAGCAGGCCTCCGTAACTCAGAGCGAATTGGCCGTTGCCGTCCTGAAAGGAAGTTTTCGTCGAACCCCGATAACCGAGGCCGCCAAGCCGGAAACCGTTCGAGAACTCTCTGTAGGCTCCACCGCCCGAAAGGTAGATAGTTTCGTCAAAACCTTCGTAACCCTCGTCCTCCAGGGCAGTATTGAGGTCCCCCAGGTCGAGCAGGGCGATACCCGAACCGCCGCGCTGGACTATCTTATCGTCTTCCGCGGCCCGCACCCCTGCTTGGGCAAACACCAGGCTCAAACCAAGAAGGAAAACCAGCAAAGTTAGGTAGGAACGATGTGCAAAACCAATCATTGCTTATACCTCCTTTGGCTTACCATAGGGATTCTG
>CAZNVA010000110.1:2680-5050 GCA_964576335.1 uncultured Thermotogae bacterium
ACTATCCGCTCCGCCAGCACCGGCCCAACTCCGGGTAATTGGTCCAGCTTCTCGACCCCGGCTTCGTTTAAGTCGATCAGGGGTACTTGCTTGATTAGTTCGGGGGTCTTTACGGCGGCATCCTCAAGGACGATCCTCTCCCCGTTTACTTTTTGTAGCTCGTTTCCGGAGAAGATCGACTGGAATAACCCGGAAAGCTGCGGGTGGGCAAAAGCGATACAGCCGACACATAAACCGACTATCAGGATGATCCGGTCGCTCCGTTTCAGCAAATCGTCCATGACTTGATCCGTCTCGTCACAGGAAGTTCAGTCTAACTAAAGAGTTCGCGAATCCTTTCCAGGCCGGCCTCTTTGCGGTCCTCCCGCATCCTCTCCGGCAACCTTTCGTACCGCTTTTGCCCGAACTTCTCCTTGTAGTACAGGACCAGCAGGTCCTCCAGCTCCTCTTTTTGGTCCGACGACAGGCGGGAACCGAACTCTTCTCCCAGTTCCTCGATCTCGGGGATGAATAGGTCGATCTTCGCCGAACGCTCTATCGCCTCCAGGGCGGCGTCGTGATCCCCGGCCTCCAGTTTCTCCCTGCCCCGGGCCAGCAGTTCCCGCCGTCTCAGTTCTCTTTCCGCCAGTTCCTCCATTCTGTTCCGTTTTTCGCGGTAGTCGCCGATCTTTCCGACCGGAAAACTCAGGATTTCGAAGTCACAGCCCTCTACCTCAGGGGCTTCTTCTTCACCCGAGACTATCTCGCCGTGGTGCTCCAGGCAGCGCTCGGGAGTGGTATAGGTTACGTTGGCATAAACCTGACAGAGTTCGCTTCTGCCGCGCAGCCTGTGGTAGAGCGACCTCAACCCCATAACGGAACCCCTGTTAGCTCATCAGCAGAGCCATCAGCGCCTTCTGGGCATGCATCCGGTTTTCCGCCTGCTCGAAAATCAACGAATCCGGACCGTGCGCCACCGACTGGGATATTTCCTCGTCGTAGTGCGCCGGCAGGCAGTGCATGACTTTGGCATCCGGTTTGCCCTGGGCCAGCAGGTCTTCGTCGACCCGGAAGCCCTCGAAGCTGCCCTTCTTCTGGTCGGCCACGTCCTCTTCACCCATGCTCGCCCAGACGTCCGTGTAAATTACGTCGGCACCGGCAGCGGCTTCGGCGGGATCGTGGTAAAGCTCCACCGACGTCTTCTCCCTCGCGGCTTCCACGACGGACTTGTCCGGCTCGAACCCTTCCGGCGTGGCGATCGCGAAGTCGACTTCCGTTAAACCGGCGGTATTAATCAGGGAATGGGCGACGTTGTTGCCGTCACCGATAAAGGCCAGCTTAAGTCCGTCCAGTTCCCGCTTGCTTTCGTAAATGGTAAAGAAGTCCGCCAGAGCCTGGCAGGGATGCAAGTGATCCGTCAACCCGTTAATTACCGGAACGGTGGAATGCTCCGCCAGGTCCTCAATTATTTCGTGCTCGAAGACCCGGGCCATGATCCCGTCGACGTAACGGGAAAGCACAAGGCCGATGTCTTCGGTGGTTTCGCGCTCGCCCAGCTTTATGTCATCCGGGCCGAGGTAGACGGCGTGTCCACCCAGCTGGGTCATCCCAACTTCAAAGGATACCCTGGTCCGCAGCGAGGGCTTCAGGAAAACCATCCCCAGCGTCTGGCCGGGCAGAACATGATGACTCTTCCCGGACCGCAGATCACGTTTCAGGCTTTCCGCGGTATCCATGATCTCCCAGAAATCTTCCTTTTCCAGCTGGTTAACCGAGACGAAGTTCTCTAACTTCATAGTATCTCTCCTCAAGAGTTTATTTAGTTGATCCATCAACCATTTAATAGGGTAATCCTTTTCGGACCAGTCCTGCAATGGGGACCTTTCAAACATCAAATAAAAACGGGATAGAGCGGGAAAAATATTTTCTTCCCACCGGATTTCGAATAATGAACGAATCGGTCAAACTCAAGACGTTAATCCTTTTTATTAACCTGACATCACCGTGCTAAAACTATAAAATGACTTCAAAGGTCTTTAAAAGGAGGTAGAAGATGAATTCGACGCCGCTGGCAGTAGATATCGAGACGGTGGGCAAGGACTGGGAGGAGTTCGACGAAGAAACCCGAAAATACCTCATGAATCGGGGCAGGAAGGACAAAACCGAGGCGGAAGTGATCGATAAACTCTCCCTCAACCCCGGAACGGGGAGAATCGTGGCTATTGGCATGTGGCGCCCGGAGGAAAGCAAAGGTGGAGTACTGCTCGAGGAAGACTCCGACGACAAAGTTTCCGAGGAGTGGGAGAGTCTCGCCGACAAGGAAATGATCTACCGGGGGAGCGAGGCCGAAATCCTGCGGGAGTTCTGGCGCTACGTCGCCCAGAGCGTCGG
>CAZNVA010000111.1:0-5044 GCA_964576335.1 uncultured Thermotogae bacterium
TGGTTCTCTGGCGTACCTACCGCTCGAGCTGCTGAGCAGAAGGCGTATTTAGTTCGCTTCGATCGGATTTAAGAGGCTTTTCAAGTGGTGAAAGAAATGAATTAAGTGACAATCAACCAGTCATAAGTCGACGGTTTATGTCGGTAGAGGTATGCTGTCTGGCTGGTCAGGGTTTACGGAAATAGAAATAAATTGATGGTTGGTTGACTAAAGCGGTTGGGATAGTGTTAGAACAGAAATCCCGAGTTGGTACGAAGCAGGAAACGGATTTAGCAGTCTTGACGATGCCTTAAGCGAGGTAGCCCAGTCCCTTTAACCGTTCCTTGATCTCCTCGTCGCTTTCTTCTCCGCCGGCTTTTTGCCTGGTTCCCGGTAATTTGGCATCCCGAATCTCCGGCTGATGTGCCTCCCAGAAATCCTCGGTAAAGACTTCCTCTCTGGCCACACCGTCCATGTAGGAAGGTATTTCCAGTCCGAGGGTGTGGAGGGCGATGGCCGCCGGATCGGCGATATTCAAACCTTCGATCTCCTTGTTGCTCGCGTAGCTGGGTCCCCGGGCAGAAAAGATACCGTTCATCCGATGAGTTCCGTTTATCGCAAAGGCCGGGATTATCGGATCCAGAGTTTTGAACACGGTCAGGCCTCCGGTATCCGTCTTTAGACCTTTGGTCAAAAAAAGGACGTCCGGCCCTTTCGGTGACCTGGGACCGTCGTAGACCTCTTCGTTTTTCATCACTTTTTCAATTACCTTTTCACCGGTGTAAGGGTTCTCTAGCTCCTTCAGGTCCGCCATCAGGTTTTCCCTTACTTCCAGCGCGTTCTCCGGAGGCACGCAGCCGTTCGGCTCCCTCCCTTTTATATTCAACCGCAGGGCCCCCGTGACGCCTCCGCGGGAGTAGGCCTTGGTGTTCTCCCAGTCCACGTCGTTCAACGAGAGAAATACCTTGCCCAGAATGTCGTTGAACCCTTCCATCTCCCATTCGTTCCCCTTACCGAGCGGGCCGAGCAGGTCGCCAATTTTGTAGAGGTTCTTCTGGTTTAAACCCAGCTTTGTGGCGGCCTTCTTTATCCTGGTGGCGGCGGAATCCTTCAGCTGGAGGTAGCCTTTTTCCATGAGCCAGCTATTGGCGTTGAAAATCCACTTTAACGGGCCAAAACCGTGGTCCGAAACGACCATTACGTGGGTACGATCGTTTGCAACCTCTTCGTAAATATTCTTAACGGCTTCCTCCACCCTTCTGTAGACTTTTAGCACCGGTTCCTTTACGTCCCCTCGATTTCCGGATCCGTCGGGGAAGAGGTGGTGTTTTACGGTATCAGTTTCCATAAAGTAAACCATCGACATGTCCCATTCCTGGGTCGAAAGAAGGTGGGTAGCCGTATCTTCCCTGTTTCCGATCGACTCCTTTAACTCCTCGATCCATTGTTTCTTGTTTATGGCCATCTCCGCGTGGGAGGGTGCAAACCTGTATTCCCCGACTTCGTCCTCTATCCCCTGGCTCAGTTCCGGCGGGTAGACGTAGTCCTCGGCTCCTTTTGGAGTTAAGACGCCGGTAGTCATGAAACCATTTACCTCGCGTGGCGGATAGGTAACCGGCACACCGATTGAGCCGACTTTTTTACCGGCTTCACTCGCGAGTTCCCAGATCGTTTTCGCCTCGATTGACGAAGCGTCAACCATTCCTTCGCCGTAATTGTCCTGGCTCGAGCTTCCCCAGTCGAATACGCCGTGCTTCCCGGGATTGACCCCTGTTTGGAATGTGGACCATGCGGGCCCTGTTAGCGGTGGGATCGTGCTTCTCATCTCTCCGTGAACACCTTCCCGCATGGTTTTTTGCAGGAAGGGAAGTTCGTCCTGGTCAAACCATTGATCCAGTAATTCAAACGTTGCACCGTCCAAGCCAAAGATCAAAAGTTCTTTTTTAGATGACATCATTCTCCTTTTTTCATTTGCGAAGGCCAAGAATGTTCAAGAAAGGATAACTGGTAGGGTGGGAACTATCAAAAGAAATTTCCCGGATTTTACAACGGAACCCGCCCGAAAGACCGAGATCGCTGACTTGAAAAGCATTGACCGAGCGGCTTACCCTAACTTGCGAATTGTAATGAAAGATAAATACGTAATATTCGATCTCGATGGAGTTCTGCTGGATTCGGAGTCGGACCTCGAATGGCTCAACCGGGCGCTTAAGCGAGCCCTGGAAGAGCTGGGTGTGCCGCCCACGGAGGATAACCTCGGGAAACTCTATCCCGGCGGTCTGGATGAATTCGAGGAGTCAGTTCGTGAATTTCCCGGAACGCCCGAGGAAATATGGCGCGTCAGGGACAGACATTACGTGGCCGAAAAGGTCAGTATGATACAAAAGGGTCAGTTAAAGCCCTTTTCCGACGTCTCTTATCTCGAAAGATTGAAACCGGAGTACTCGCTCGCGGTAATAAGCAATTCCCCCGCGGAAGTCGTCGACCTTTTCCTCAAAAATTACGATCTGATTGACCTCTTTACGGCCTGGATCGGGCGTGGCTCGAAGCTGGAGGACTTAAAGAAAATTAAACCGAACCCGTACTTCTTCGAGGAGATAAAGCGAAAACTGGGGGAGGGTCAGTACTGGTACGTCGGTGACCGAGAAAGCGATGCGGAGTTTGCCGAAAAGGCCGGAATAGACTTCCTCTACCTGACGCGTAATGAAGAAGGTTTTCACGACCTGAAGGAACTGGTCGATTACCTTTCCTAATCAGCCCCAGAGATCGTACAGCTCGTCCCGTATCGGATCCCGGTAGACTTCTTCGCCGATTACCAGTTCCGGTTCCCCTTTTTCTACCTTTCCAATTACGCTGGCCGAGATCCCTCGATTTAAGAGCAACTCGATTGCTTCGTCCGCCCGGTCCTCCGGCACCGTTGCAAGCAGGGCCCCGGAACCGAAGATCTTCATCGGGTCAACTTCCATCGCGTCACAGAGTGCCCGGGTATCGTCCCCGATTACTATCCGCGAGCGGTCGATCTCCAGCCTGACGGAGGAGGCAGATGATAGCTCGAACAAACCGTCCACCAGCCCTCCCTCGGTCGGATCGTGCATCGCGGTGGCGTAATCGTTCAGGACGGAGGCTTCCGGGACGACGCTGAGCTCGTTTAACCTCTCCTCGCCCCGCTGCAGAAGCTCCGGGTCGACTTCGTCTTCGAGCTCCGACCGGAAATCGGTGGCGATAATACCGGTACCTTCTATCCCGGCCCCCTTGGTAAGAATTACGCGATCCCCCGGTTCAGCTCCGCTCGTCGGGATATACCTGTCAGCTCGCCCAAAACAGGTTAAGGAAAGAAAGGGTCGGCGTACTTCCGGTACGTACTCCGAGTGGCCACCGACTATGGCTATCCCGAGATCCCTGGCCACCGAATCTATTTGTCGGGTAATCGTATCCAGGACGGAATTTTCCTCGTCCGGCAATAGGTAGGTAACCGTCATCCACTCGGGCTTACCGCCGGAAGCTGCCACGTCGTTGCTTGCTATATTGACCCCGAGAGTTCCTATACCTTCCGCGGCGTAGATTATCGGGTCGGAATTTATAACCAGGACTTCGCCCCCGATTTCTATCGCCGCGGTATCCTCACCGTAAGCAGGACCAACCTGAACTGACTCGCTAACAGCCCCCACCCGGGAGAAGACGAATTTTTTTAAGTCTTCGGGAGATACCTTTCCAACCATTCGGCAAATCACCTCGATTGATCATATGTTAGGAGAAATATCGCCCTGCCTCTAGGTCCCCCGGTTTTTAACGGCAAAAGGCTCCACGGCCTCCCGGTTTTTTCTTAGTGTTTCTGGTAGTTGCCGGCGTCCGCGAAGACGTCCCGGATGTCGATACTACCTCCCGCTGTTGAAATACAGAGCCCACAGCCCGAACACCCGTAATAGCCGTGTTCTTCGTGGAAGCGGTCGAACTTGTCGTAGAACATTTCCTTGATCCGGCTATCGGTTGGGTCGTCCGAATGGAGTTCGTTGTTGATGTCCTTCAGCGTTGCACTGTCCCAGACCTTGTCCTGGATTGAGGACCTGCCGTCTTCGTCCTCCTGGAAGTTCTGTAGCGTTCTCGAGGTCGGGCAGGCCAGTGTATACGCCGTACAGTAACAGTTCTTCGTCGCGTACTTGTCCCAGAAAGGAGCATCCCGCGGTACCTTGCCGAGTTCGGGAGATATCTCAAAATAGGAGTTCTTCTCCTCGATTTCCGTCATCATTTTATCCCGATGCGCCTGTCGGAGCTCCACTTCCTTGTCCGTGGCTTCGGAAAAGAGGTGCCCGTAACGATCCGCTATCTCGTGGCCCTTTTCCGAGTTTTCACCGACTTCGATAAGCATGTCGCCGTAATGAGGTAAGGTCGAAATGTTCAAATCAAACCCGGACTCGGGATAGGGCTGGCCGCCGACCTTGTTACAGAAACAGGGGTCGGCTATTTCCAGACAGTCGACCGAGATTATCGTCGTCTCCTCTCTGCGCTTCTTGTAGAAAGGATAGGATAGATCGCCTTCTTCAAAAGCTTTGTCAAGAACTTTAAGCGCGTCGATGTCGCACGACTTGTAACCAAGAAGAGTTAGGCCCTTTCCCTCCTTGTCACCGGGCTGGCCCTCCGGAAAAGTATGCATGATATTGTTGGGAGGAAAGAAGAAGTCGAAGCAGAGCGCGTCGGTTCTGCGACAGTTTAGCTGGAACCTTGTTTCTTTCGGATCCCACCTGACGAATTCCCACCTGCTTCTCCCGCCTTCGGACTGCTGGCACTGGACTGGTAAAAATATGTAATTGTCCTCTGCCAGGTTATTAACAAGCTTTCTCAAATCCCACTCGGAAAGACTGTAAATATTGTTCATCGGGTACCCCCTGTTTCATGGAGTTACGGGCAAAATACCCTTCGACCTTTCCGGTTTAAAACTGACCTGATCGACCCAGCTGTAGAAAATGCGAATAAAAACGTTAACACGTTCACGCTCTCTAATATTATATCACAGCCCAGAGGGCTTACCAAATAAAAAACCAGTTTTTGCAGGCCATTTTTGTTAGGA
>CAZNVA010000112.1:0-4993 GCA_964576335.1 uncultured Thermotogae bacterium
CTATCGTACTAGTTCCCGGCCTTGGGGGGACGCGCTGGAGCATGCTCTGGCACGTGCCCTTTCTCATCGATGCCGGCTATAACGTTTTGCTGTTTGATCCACGGAGTACGGGCTTGAGCGAGGGGAATCGCTACGGATTCGGCTATTTTGAGAGCAAGGACGTCCAACATGCGATCGATTTTCTAACTGAAATCAAAGGGGTATCAGATATCGGTTTGCTGGGACGTTCCGCAGGTGCTACCGCCTCACTCCTGGCTGCCAAAAGGGACCCCCGGGTTGATGCCGTGGTCGCCGATAGCCCCTACGCAAATTTGAGGCTTGCCGCGAAGGACTTCGGTAAGTTCTCTCACGATAAATTACTTCAGACCCTTTTTCCGGTATACATGTTTTCGGCCCGGCTGGCCCTGGGGGTTGATATTTACCGCCGGACCAACGTTTTGCGCAAGATTAACCGGATCGGCACCCCTACTTTCTTCATTCACGGTATGGAAGATGAAGGTATTGGCCACCGAAACTCCGAGCTACTCTACAGGCAAAAAACAGGGCCTAAGGAGATCTGGCTCGTCCCGGATACGGACCACATAGCTGCTTTCGAAAACTACCCCGGCGAGTACAAGCAAAAGATAGTGGACTTCTTGAGGTCCTACGTATAGCAATTCCGGACACCATTCCCTGTATATATTTTGACCTAAAACTGTGTTTCGGTTAAAATTAGTAGCCAAACATTTTCTTGACATAAAAGGCCTAAGGAGCTTCTGGAGGTGGTAATTTACGGGAAGCTTTCCCCGAACGATTTGGTCTCATCTTTTTAAAAACTGTATAATATATTGCAAAACCTCATTTCTCATAGGAGGGTTAATATGTTTACAAAATCACGCAGTAAAATTCTGATACTTGCCCTTAGTTTAGTACTAGTTTTCTCTTTCCTGGTAGGTGCCGAGGAACTTACAATTCTCCATACGAACGACATTCACGGTAACTACCTTCCAAAAGAAGGCGTTGGGGGCTTCAAAGCACTATCGCACTACGTGGAAAAAGCCAGGTCAGAATCAGAAGGGCCGACTTTCTTGTTTGATGCAGGGGACGTAATGACTGGTACGCCGTTGACCCAGATATCCTTCCACGGGGCAAAGGGCGGAGCCATGTTCGAACTGATGAACTTCGTCGGTTACGACGCCTGGACATACGGCAATCACGCCTTCGACCTCGGTCAGGAGAACGCAAAAGCCATTACGGAAGTCGCCCGTTTTCCTACCGTAAATACAAACATTGTAGAGGTGGATAGCGGAGAGCTCTTTGCCGGGCAACCTTATACTGTCGTCGAGAAGGATGGGGTGGAAGTCGGTGTATTGGGTTCTATGGAATCCATTTTCAAACAGGAAATTCTCAGAGAGGCCACGGAAGGGCTCAACGTTCTGCCCATAGTGTCAGCGGTTAAGCCCTATGCCGATTTCCTGGAAGAGAGAGTCGACCTGGTGGTCGTGCTGGCTCAAACTAGCTGGGAGGAAAGCAAAACAATACTGGAAGGGGTCGATTCAGTCGACGTCGTCCTTTCCGCTTCCCACTCGGAGAACGTCTATAAGACGGAAGATCACCGGATACTTCACAATACTAACGAAGGCGATAGCAGCCTCGGCTACCTTAAACTAAACGTGGAGGACGGAGCAATAACCGAGTCCAGCACAGGGGTCCACAAATTAAATACGGAAAACATTTCTCCGGACCCGGTGGTAGGAGCGATGGTCGACCAGTTTAACAATATGGTCAGTGCTCAACTTGAGGTAGTAGTAGGAAGTACCGAATGCGAGCTCACCCCAAACAATACCGAAGAAAGCAATCTGGGAGACTGGGAGACCGACGTCATGCGCTGGAAGACCGGTACTGACATAGCATTCGAGAACTCCGGCGGAATTCGCAGGAACATACCGAAAGGGGAAATTACCAAAAAGATAATCAAAGAAGTAGCGCCATTTGGCAACACGCTGGTAACCTTCGAATTAAAAGGAGAGAAGCTGAAGCAGATATTTGAAACTGGAGTCGAAAGAGGTGGCGACAGACTGGAAGTTTCCGGGGTTACTTACAAAGTTGATCCGGATAAACCGATGGGGGAAAGGGTCATGGACATTATGGTCCATGGAAAACCCTATGACCCAGAAGCCACCTACTCAATTACTACGAACAACTACGTCGTTGGTCAGGCCAAGGACAAGTACTTCGGATTCGCCGTTGAGGACTTCCGCAACACTTACATCAAGCGAGCATCGACCCTGATAGAATGGCTCGAACAACACGGAACGATAGGCGAAGAGTACTGCGAACCGCAGGACCGGATTCAGGAAGTCGAATAGTTACGCCAAAAGCTTATTGGCCATGACAGGGGCAGCTGGAAGTACCAGCTGCCCTTTTTTCTCTTTCTGGAAGAATTAAACATTCTTTCATCAGTAAAAAGTCCAAAAGTTCTCTTCGAGGGTTTCGAAAGTTTTCTCATCTACCCCAGGGACTTCTCGTAATTCCTCCACCCGATAGTACGGCCTATTTTGCATTAGCTGCTGGAAGGTCTCAGCGTCGATATCTGCCTTTTCCCGAAGTATTTCCGGAGAGGCCATATTGATCTCACGACGTAGCTTTTCCCACTTTGGATCACCCTCGAATACTTTTTCGTCTTCAACCGCTTTTTCGTGTGCGGTGCTGATGTCGTAGCCTTTGGATCGGTATTTTATCTCCCGTATCTCGTGATATAATATGTACTTTTCGAAATCCTTTAGCTTATCCGAAATCCAGATTTCGTTCAGAGGTATTCCCAGATCATCGGCGGCCGGAGGGTAAATCTTTTCTCCCCGGTATTCTACGCGGTAGCAGGCATTATAGTCTTCAATTTTTTCGTGCGGTATGTAGACGAGGCTCCAGCCCTGCCGGTTAACCGTTTTTCTCGGGGTTCGTTTCTCTAAACCGTTCACGTTTCGTCTCCCTGCTATAGGTATTAATTCTGAGGCTTTATCCAAATTAGGAAACAATCCTGGAAAATTCAAAATTTCGTTTTTTTAGCCCGAGATGTTATAATAGATTCAACACGCTATTTCTCCGATATCCCCCTGTGCTCTCCTATAAATTTGCTACCACTCAATACGTATAGCAAGTAAGTGATAGAAACTTGATCGGAGCTATTTCGAATTCTCTGAAGAATTGGCCTGATCCGTTCCGGAGGTGGTCGGTTATGGAGGACAAAAAGTACGAGTTCGTGGTGGTTGGGTCCGGAGCCGGTGGTGCTACCCTTGCCAGGGAGCTAACCAAAAGGGGTAAAGAGGTCCTCGTCGTAGAGCGAGGGCCTGAAGACCAGGAAATTGGAAGTCTGTGGGATTCTTTTGGGTTTTACGACATGAATACCCTGGGGATCCCGAAGAAATCGAAACAGGGGGTAATTTTGTGGCGTACTTTGACTCCCGGCGGATCGACCGTGGGCTCCTGTGGCAACGGGACCCCCTGCCTGGAAGAAGAACTGGCCGATCTAGGAGTCGATCTGGAGGAGGAATTTACCGAAGTACAAGAGGAGACCGGCATTTCTCCCACTGACGAAAGGCTCCTGTCGGAAGGTTCCAAGAAGCTCCGCGAAGCTGCCGACGATCTCGGATACGAAATGGAACCCATGCCGAAGTTCGTCGATTCGGTTAAGTGCAAGAAGTGCGGTAACTGCGTATTTGGCTGCGAACAGGGGGCAAAGTGGACCGCCCGGGAGTATCTACAGGAAGCCGTTCAAAACGGAGCTACCGCCCTCTATAACACCACCGTTCAGGAAGCTCTGGTCGAGAACGGCCGGGTTAAAGGTGTAATAGGTGTAGGGCCAAAGGGGAGAACCGAGATATCGGGGGATGCAGTCATACTGGCGGCCGGCGGGTTGGGAACTCCCGTTATTTTGCAGGGTACCGGAATCGAGGAAGCAGGTTCCGGACTTTTCGTCGATCTCGTTGTAAATACTTACGGATTGATTGAGGGTCTAGACCAAACTCACGAACCATCCATGCCTCTCGTGAATCACGAGTTTCGCGGGGAAAGGGGGTTCATTCTCTCTCCGTTCATCAATTCCTCCAGAGCGATCAGATTTCTGGAGGCCGGCCCGAGGGAACTGGCCCGGTCCTCTCAGGGGCTGATCGGAGTAATGACGAAGATCGCGGACGAACCGGTTGGCCGCGTATTTCCGGATGAATCGGTTTCCAAGCCGGTGACCGAAAAAGACTGGGGTCGACTAAACGAAGGTTCGGCTCTGGCAAAGGAAATATTGATCGAGGCGGGTGCCGATAGAGCGTCCATCCGGACTGGCAACCCGGTAGGGGCACATCCTGGGGGCACAGCCGCGATCGGAGACGTAGTGGATGAGAACCTTCAGACCGAGGTCGACGGGCTTTTCGTCTGTGACGGAAGCGCCCTTCCGACTGCACCCGGTATGCCTCCGATTGTGACGATCTGTGCACTGGGCAAGAAGCTGGCCAAGAAGTTAGCTTGAAGAATTTAACTTACGGGATTGGAGCCCGCCAGTAAACCAAAAAGCCCTTGAGTAGTTTGGAAGCGGGGATCAACCGATACTGACTATCATTTCAACTTCTACCGGGATATTGGCGGGTAGTTCGGACGTTCCCAGAGCTGCCCGGGCGTGCTTCCCGTTCTCGCCGAAGATTTCCTGGAGCAGTTCCGAGGCTCCGTTCACGACGGACGGCTGTTTCTCGAACCCGGGAGAGCTGCTGACAAAGCCCCGAACTTTCACGACTTTATCAATTTTGTTCAGGGAACCTATTTCTGACTTGATTTCGGCCAGGCAGTTTATGGCGCTTATCCTGGCTGCTTCGTAGCCTTCCTCAACTGTAAGGTCGGAACCTACTTTACCCAGGTGAACGAATTCATCGTCTTTCTTTGGTCCTTGCCCGGAACAGAAAACCAGGTTTCCAGCTCTCCTGGCGGGAATATAAGAACCTTCCGGTTCGGGTGGTTCGGGTATTTTGAT
>CAZNVA010000113.1:0-4925 GCA_964576335.1 uncultured Thermotogae bacterium
TGGAATAAGGAATGCTTATTATTTAACATCTATTTAACGGAGGGAAAACATGTGTCTTGCTATTCCGGGCGAAGTTCTATCAACCGAGGAAAACCTCGCCACGGTCGACGTCGGCGGAGTCGAACAGGAAGTTCGGCTCGATACTCTGACCGAGGCCGTTGACCCGGGGGACTACCTTCTGGTTCATACCGGATTCGCCATTCAAAAGCTGTCTCAGGAAGAAGCTAACGAGACCCTGGAGATATTCGACGAACTGATCGAGACGAATAAGGAGCTGGAGGAAGAGGGTGAAGTTTAAGTTCAAGGACAAGGAGCGTGCCCGGGAACTAGTTAACCTGATAGAAAGGGAAGTTCCGGACCGGCGCGTCAAGATCGTTCACGTCTGTGGGACTCACGAAGTCTCTATTACCGAAAACGGGATTCGCAGTTTGCTGCCGGATCAAATAGATATTCGTGAGGGCCCGGGTTGTCCGGTCTGCGTCACCCCGACCAGGGACCTGGATGCCGCCGTCAAGCTGGCCGAAAAAGGCGTGACAGTTGCCGCCTTTGGTGACATGCTCAACGTTCCGGGGACCGAAAAGTCTTTAAAGGAAGTCGAATCGGAAGGCGCCGACGTTAGGCTGGTATACAGCGTTTCCGAGGCAGTAGAGATTGCGGAAAATACTGACAACCAGGTGGTATTCCACAGCGTCGGTTTCGAGACGACCACCCCGATGACCGCCGCAGTACTGACGCAGAACCCTCCGGAGAACTTCAGCATCCTCCCGAGTAACAAGTTGATTCCCCCCGCGATGCGGAGCCTGCTCGAGTTACCGAATAACGATATAGATGGCTTTATAGCGCCGGGGCACGTATCGACCATCATCGGTGTGAAGCCGTACGAACCCCTGGTTGAGTCCTACGGAGTTCCGGTTGTAGTCGGCGGTTTTGAACCGCTGGACGTGCTGTACGCACTTGAACTAATCTTAAAGCAGATCTCAGAAGCCGACCCCAGGGCGGAGAACGGCTACGAAAGAGGGGTCGATTACGGGGGCAACCCGCGCTCCCAGCAGCTGATCGAGGAGGTTTTCCGAAAGTCGGACAGCACGTGGCGCGGTGTCGGCGAGATTCCCGATTCCGGGCTGGCCCTGAAGGAGAAATATAAACGGTGGGACGCGACCGAGCGGTTCGATGTCGATCCGGAAGCGGGCGAGGAAGTCTTGCCGAACTGCCGTTGCCCGGAAGTGATTACCGCTCGAGCCACTCCGGACGAGTGTGATCTCTTCGGCGATCAATGTACTCCGGATAGCCCGTATGGACCCTGCATGGTCGGAGAAGAAGCGATGTGCAATATCTGGTACCGGTACGGCGGGAGGCCAAAGCTATGAACGATTCAGCTGAAGAGACCGTTCAGGTTACCCACGGAGCAGGCGGCAGAAAGATGGACGAATTGCTCGGGGATCACGTGCTCAATACTCTCTCCCGTAAAAGTGCGGGCAGCATAGGCCTGGACCAGCTGGATGACGGGGCGACGATTGATAACGGTGAGGAAGATACTTTAGTACTGACTACCGATAGCCACATAGTTGACCCGCTATTCTTTCCGGGTGGAGATATTGGCAGGCTGGCGGTCTGCGGCACCGTGAACGACCTGGCCGTGATGGGAGCAAAGCCGCTGGCATTGACTTCCAGCCTGATTGTCGAGGAAGGTTTTTCGATGGCCGAACTCGATCGAGTAATGGCTGCGATGGAGAAGGCGAGCCAGGAAGCGGGCGTGCCGATAATCACCGGAGACACCAAAGTGATGGGCAAGGGCGATATCGATGGGCTGGCAATAAACACCGCCGGGCTGGGAACAGTAGACGAACCCGTTTCCGATGCCGGAATGAACCCGGGCGACAAAGTGATCCTCACGGGAACGGTCGGCGACCACGGTATGGCGTTGATGCAGTATCGCGAAGGGCTTAGCTTTAAGACGAGGCTCGAGTCCGATATGGCGCCTTTGAATGGACTTCTGCAGGAAGCCCGGGAAGCAGGAGAGATTACCGCCATGAAGGACCCGACCCGGGGCGGGCTGGCCGCGGCACTTAACGAGATGACCGAAAAGAGCGGCCACGGGATAACGATTGACGAAGCCGCGATACCGATCCGAGAGGCCGTTTCCGGAGTTGCCGATTTGATTGGAATTAGCCCGTATGAAGTGGCGAACGAAGGTAAGGCAATACTGGTGGTGGATCCGGAAAGTTCTGCCGCTGTTCTGAATAGATTACGAGAACATCCGCTTGGCAAGGAAGCCGGGCTGATCGGAGAGGTCACGGACGAGCGCCCGGGGAAAGTCGTGATGGAGACGGAAGTTGGCGGCAAGAGATTTCTCGAAGCACCGGTTGGCGACCCAGTTCCGAGGATCTGTTAGCGTCGTTTGATCCGGTTTGGTTGTACGTCATCTGGTTGATACTTTTTTGGTAGTGTAGTATATTTTGCAATTGAGGTTTAAGTTTGGAGGGATAATCGAGTGTCAAAACACAGGGTTTACGAAATAGCGGACGAGCTTGATCTGGAGAGTAAGGAAATGCTGGACATACTCGACGAGCTGGGTATGGGGGATCTAACGCCACTCAACACAGTCGATGACGACGAGCGCGATCTGATCATCGAGTTATACGAAGAAAGGGAGCTGGAGTCGGAAGGGGAAACCGAGGAAGAAGCTGGGGAAGAAGTCGTCGAAGAAGAACAGGAAGAAGCTGTTGAGGCAGAAGAGGAAGTCGAGGAAGAAGAGGAAATAGTTGAGGAGGAAGCCCCGAGACGCCCGGCTGTAGTTTCCGTTCTCGGTCACATCGACCACGGAAAGACGACCCTGCTGGACACGATAAGGGAAGCCCGAGTGGCAAAAGGCGAAGCAGGGGGAATTACCCAGTCCATCGGTGCCTATCAGCTGGAATGGGACGGTAACGAGTTTACTTTCATAGATACCCCCGGCCACAAGGCATTTACCTCGATGAGATCCCGCGGTGCTCAGGCAACTGATATCGCGATATTAGTGGTAGCGGCGGATGACGGGATAATGGCTCAGACAGAAGAAGCGATTTCCCATATCGAAGCCGCCGGTATACCGATGATAGTTGCAATTAATAAGATAGATAAGAACAACGCCAATCCGCAGGAGACGATGAACCAGCTGGCCCGGGAAGGCTTCACTCCGGATGACTGGGGTGGAGACACGATAATGGTTCAGCTGTCCGCTCTGACCGGAGAGAACGTCGAAGAGCTTTTGGACATGCTCAGCCTGGTGGCCGAGATGGAAAGACCGACCGGTGATCCGGAAGGCGAACTGGAAGGCTTTATCGTGGAAAGTCACCTGGACGCGAGAAGCGGTCCGCTGGCGACTGCGATAATTCAGCAGGGAACGATCCGACCCAGGGACGTAATTGTCGTCGGTAACACTTACGGCAGGATCAAGCGTCTGACCGACGCGGAGGGTCAGGTCGACTCAGCAGGTCCCGGAAAACCTGTCGAGATAATGGGGTTGAAGGACGTGCCTCCGGCAGGTTCCAGCATAGAGTCCTACGATGACGTCAGCAAAGCCAAGGAGATAGCCGGGGAGAGGAAGGAGAAGGAACAGGAACAGCGTCGCGGTACCCAGCAGTCCGTGGAGGACCTGTTTGCTCAGGCGGAGAAGGACAACCTGGATCTCGTGGTCAAAGCGAGCTCCCGCGGTTCGCTGGACGCGGTAAAAAAGGAACTCGGCGAAATCGAAGTCGAGGATATCGAAATCGAGGTCCTGCACGAAGGAGTCGGCGACGTCTCGGAAAGCGATATCATGCTTGCCTCCTCTTCTGGTAATTATTCCGCCGTCCTCGGATTTGACGTGGACATCAGAAGCAAGGCCCAGGAGAAGGCGGAACAGCTCGATATCCCTGTGGAAAGCTACAACATAATCTACGACCTCGTCGATAACGTGAAGCGCGCCATCGGCGAAGTTAAGGGTCCACAGTACGAAGAGGTCAAGACCGGTGAGATCGAAGTCAGGCAGATATTCGAAGTTACGGGCTCGGGAACGATCGCCGGCTGTTACGTCGAGTCGGGCAAGGTGACCAATAAGTCCAAAATAAAGGTCTGGCGAGACTCCGAACTCGTCCACGAGGGCCCGATAGAGAGCCTCAAGCGGTTCGAAGAAGACGTAAAAGAGGTTGGCGAGGATTACGAGTGCGGTATCTCCGTCCAGGACTTTGAGGACTTCGAGGAAGGGGATACTCTGGAGGCATTTACCAAGAAGAAGGTAGAGGCCTTCTAGTCAGTTTTCCCTCGCCGGGGGAGCGACATGAGCGTCGGCGTCCTGAAAGTCAAGTTCTTACTTACCGGAGTCAATAGCCTGAAGGAAAAGCGGTCTATCCTCCAGCCATTCATTAACAGGGTTCGTAATAACTACAATATTTCGATAAACGAGCTAGACGGTGAGGACGACCCGACGTCGGCGACCCTTGGATTCGCGCATATCGCGAAGAGCAGCGACCTCAACTACCGCAAGCTATCGAAACTCGTGGAGGAAGCGGAGAAGGAGAAGAACCTTCGTATTGAGGACCAGACCACGGAGGTAATCTGATGGGACAGAGAGCAAAAAATCGGAAAGAGGAAGAGTACAAGCGGGCACTGGCCCGAATTATCGACAAGAATACCCGGGACAGGAAGTTCGACTTCGCCACGGTGACTGACGTCGAGCTTTCCCAGGACTTCAAGTATGCCACCGTTTA
Source organism: uncultured Thermotogae bacterium (assembly GCA_964576335.1). GTDB lineage: Bacteria > Bipolaricaulota > Bipolaricaulia > M55B111 > M55B111 > JAGXLP01. Next base: position 4,728 of record CAZNVA010000113.1, read on the forward strand.
CATCGATCTTATAGGTGACGAAGAGGACAAGGAAGGGTCCCTGAAAAAGTTCAACGACGAGGAGGCCTTCTTTCGGACGAACCTTGCCCACGAGGTAAACCCCAAGTTCACCCCGGAGCTGGAATTCAAGCTGGACCGCAGCCTGGACAGGCTCAACAAAATAGAGGATATCCTGGATAAGGACAGGGAAGAGCTGGA
>CAZNVA010000114.1:0-4782 GCA_964576335.1 uncultured Thermotogae bacterium
CATCTGGGTGCTGGTTGAAAGTTATGGGAGAGCAACTTGATTTACCATTTTACTATCACAAAATGGGTAAAGGTAAATAAGTTTCTCAAATAGTAGGGATATTTCTTTACAAACTGAGTTAGGAGTTGGGTCTCAAAGGAGAGAATCGCACGATTTAGTTGGAAGAACTTCGAACTTCCAACAAACCAATATTTATTCACCTTAAAAGGAGGTTTTTCGATGAACAAAGGCGAACTGGTAGATAGCATTTATCGGAATTCCGATTGCACAAAGCAGGAATGTCGGGAACTGGTGAATCAGGTCGTTGACGTCATAATGGACGAGGTAGCCGAAGGAGAGGAAGTCAGGCTAGTAAACTTTGGCACCTTTAAACCAAACCCGAGGAAATCTACGGTCAAGCGTCACCCCCAGACCGGCGAAAAAATAGACGTACCCAGCAAGGTTACCCCCAAATTCTCGCCGGGCAAGGGTTTCAGCGAGAAGGTCCAGGAAAACCTGGAGGCCACGGACGGCGGGGAATCCTACAAAAAGAAATAAACCATTCCGAACAGGTTTTTTAGTACGGCAAACTTTACGCGGGTCCAACCAGTAACTGTTTATTGTAATTGAGGGATTCGACTGAAATGTCAGATCTGGAAGAACTACTCGAAACAACCGAAAGAATCGAAGAACAATCACGAAGCGAACTGGAAGAAGTAGAGTCGCTTCAGGAGTGTGAGGAGCTCAGGGTCAAGTACCTCGGGCGTAACGGCCAGGTCCAGGACCTGTTCGCCAGGCTGGGACAGCTACCGGACGAGAGCAAGGCCAGGGCCGGAAAGGCAATTAACCAGTTAAAATCCGCCCTGAAAGAAGAAATAGAAACCAAAAAGGAAAAGTTTAAACGAAAGCAAAAAGAAGAGCAGCTCAAAGAAGAAGGTCTCGACGTTACCCTGCCGGGCCGGCGGCGTGGCGTGGGTAAGAGGCACGTACTGACGCAGGTCAGCGACGAACTTACCAGTATATTTCAGCGGATGGGCTTTTCCCTGGCGCTGGGACCGGAAATTGAGTCGGATTATTACAACTTCGAGGCGCTGAACATCCCCGAGCTCCATCCGGCCAGGGACGAATGGGATTCTCTCTACGTCGACGAGGACCACCTGTTAAGAACCCACACTTCTCCGGTTCAGATAAGGGAGATGGAAAAACAGGACCCGCCAATCAAGATAATTTGCCCGGGCAAGTGTTACCGGAGAGACACTCCTGACGCGACTCATTACCCCGTGTTTTACCAGGTGGAACTATTGTGGGTCGACGAGGAACTAAACTTCGGGAACCTGAAGTACATAATCCGTTCCTTCGTCGAGGAGTTCTTCGGTCCGGAGTTTTCGATGCGGTTCCGTGCGGATTACTTCCCGTTCACCGAACCGAGTGCGGAGGTCGACATTCAGCCCCCGGACGGTGACGACTGGCTCGAAATAATGGGCTCCGGAATGGTGGACCCGAGCGTATTAAAGGCGGTGGACTACGACCCGGAAACGCACCAGGGTTTTGCACTCGGCCTGGGCGTGGATAGAATGGCGATGTTAAAGTACGGGATAGACGACATCAGGCACTTCTACAGGAACGACCTCAGGTTCCTCAAGCAGTTTTAAGTTAGGCGCTGGATATAACGGACAAGCGATTATTCCTCTCCTGTAAGGGAGAGGAATTGTCTTTTCCCTGATTACTCCACCGTAACGCTTTTGGCAAGGTTTCTCGGCTGGTCGACGTCGGTCCCTCTGAGAACACCAATGTGGTAGGCAAGCAGCTGCAGCGGTACAGTGAATACGAGCGGGGTCAGGATCTTGTCGGTCAGGGGGAGCGAAACCAACTCGTCCGCTATCTCCCTGGTCTCGTCGGTAAGCTCGTCCGAGAGAACTATAACCTTCCCCTTTCGCGCCCGGACCTCCTCAATATTTGAATAAACCTTGTCGTAGACGGAGTTCCTCGTTATCAGCGCCACGACGGGCATGTCCTCGTCAATTAGAGCTATCGGTCCGTGCTTCATCTCACCCGCCGGATAGCCCTCGGCGTGGATATAGGATATCTCCTTCAGCTTCAGGGCCCCTTCTAGAGCCACCGGGTAGAGCACGTCCCGGCCCAAAAACAGGAAGTCCTCCTTCTCGTAGAATTTTTCGGCAAGTTCCTCTATCCTGGCTTCGCCCTCCAGCTGTTCCCGCAGCAGTGCCGGCGCCTTATTCAGAACGTCAACGGTTTCTTCGCATTCCTCACGGGTCACGGAACCCCGCAGCCGAGCAATCTCCAGACCAAGCAATGAAAGGGCTACTAGCTGTGAGGTAAAGGCCTTTGTCGAAGCTACCCCGATTTCGGGGCCGGCGTGCGTGTAAAGCACGGCATCGGAACGCCTTGTTACCGTAGACCCCAGCACGTTGACCACGGAGGCTATCGTCGCTCCTTCTTCCCGGGCCTTCTCGAGTCCGGCCAGCGTGTCCGCCGTCTCACCGGATTGAGAAATTCCGATCACTAGCGAGTTCTCGTCCAGCGGCGGGTTCCGATAGCGGAATTCCGAACCCAGTTCGACTTCTATCGGTACGTTGAGAAATTCCTCCCAGACGTACTTGGCCACCCGTCCGGCGTAAGCCGACGTCCCGCAGGCGACGATAAATATCTTATTGACGTCATTAATTACTTCCGGTTCAAGTTCGCCCTCGTCCATCCGCAGCCCGCCGTCCGAAAAATCCCTGCCGCGGAGGGTATCGCCAACCGCCTCCGGCTGTTCGTTGATCTCTTTCAGCATGAAGTGCTTGTAGCCTTCCTTGCGCGCGGCAACGGGATCCCAGTCTACGTGCCTGGTAGTGGCTTCCGCGGGGTTCCCCTCCAGGTCCGTAATTTCCATTCCGGATTCGGAGAGCGAAACGACCTGGTCGTCCTCGAGGTAGGTTATATCCTTAGTATAGTCCAGCATCGCCGGCACGTCCGAAGCTATCAGCTTTTCGTTCCCCGTGGAGCCAACCACCAGCGGGCTACCCCGCCGCGCCCCGACGATACGCTCCGGATGCTCCTGGCTCAGCACCGCTATCGCAAACGTTCCCTCCACCCTCCGCAGGGCGGATCTGACTTTTTCCTCGAGCGACCCGGTCCCCTCTTCAATCAGGTGGATTATAACCTCGGAGTCGGTGTCGGAGCTGAACTCGTGTCCGCCCCCTTCCAGTTCGGATCGCAGCTTACGGTGGTTTTCGATGATTCCGTTATGTACGAGGCTGTACTCGTCCCCACAGCCCCGGTGCGGATGGGCATTTACGTCGTTCGGCTCCCCGTGGGTGGCCCACCTCGTATGACCGATTCCGATCTTTCCGGGTCGGGGCTTTTCCACGAGCGAATCCTCGAGTTCGGAAATTTTGCCGGCCATCTTCTCTATACCCAGCCCTTCTTCGCCCATTACCGCTATACCGGCCGAGTCGTACCCGCGGTATTCGAGCTTCTTCAAACCATTGATCAACACCGGCTGGGCTTCTCTCTCACCGAGATAACCGATAATGCCACACATCTCTGCCTCCTTTAGTCCTCTATTACTTCGGCGTCCTCCGGTAACGCCGTCACTCTTTCAAGCTCCAGGTCCAGGTTCGTCCTGACTTCGTCGACCGTGGTGTAGACCGTATCGCCGTTCTCGCCCGCGAAGTAAGTAATTAACTCTCTTGGAAGGAAATCTTTCGGATCAAACTGGATCACCTGACGGGAGAACTGGTAGGCGTCGGAGTTCGGAATTAGCTCCAGAACGTAATCCCCGAAAAGCGAGTCGAAACCGAACGGAGAAACGTAACTGGGACCGGCATCGGAACCGGAGAAAGAGTTACTCGAGCGGTCTACGCCGCTTAAGGAGGTTCCAAGCTCCAGCGGCGGACCGGCGCCGTCGTCAGGACCGAGCGGAATCGGAACCCCGATCAAATTAACTGCGAAGTCGTCGGAACGAACCAGCCGCAGCAGGTAATCCGGAGTCAGATTGGCCGCTTCCACCGGAAGGTCGGCCCCCTTGAGGTCCTTCTTGATTATCAGGTTACGGCCGGGCATGTACTGGTAAAGAAAGTCCCCTTCGAGGAGAAAGAACTGGCCCTTCATCTGGTCCGGCGAAAGGTATTCCACCCGCAGGCTCCTCGGTTCGGATACGGCAAGAACCCTGACCGAGACCGGGGGTTCCATCCCGGACAAGCTGAGCCGGGCGGAAAAGTTTGCCACCTGACTGTACTCTTCCTCCAGCCGGGTCACGAACTCTTCCGTCGACTTGATGACCTCCGCTCCGCTCCCCGGCAACGCTAACGCCAGGGAAAGGGATAAGGCAAGAACCAAAACAGAAACGAACTTTTTCGGACTCATTATCGTTTTTTCGCTCCAGTGAAGTTGAAAAGTATGCTGCGAACCAATTATAGGTCCCCCCGGCAGTTCTAACAAACTACGAAATTGTCGAAGTACCCGTTGAGGCCAGTTAACCCGTTCCGTTAGAATTTGTTAGGATAATCACAAGAACCCATTAGATCATTCGTAAATTCACCAGCATTGAGCTTACCGGAATCAAAAGGAGGAAAAACATGATAGACCCAACCTCACAGTACAGAACGATGGAGGACCTCTCTCTCGAGGGCAAGGACGTTCTGGTCCGTGTCGACTTCAACGTACCGCTCGAGGACGGCGAGGTCGCGAACGACAACAGGATAAAGAGTGCTCTTCCGACAATCAACTACCTGACGGACGCCGGAGCCAAGGTAATTCTCATGAGCCACCTCGGTCGGCCCGGCGGCGAGGTCGACG
>CAZNVA010000115.1:0-4712 GCA_964576335.1 uncultured Thermotogae bacterium
ACTGCACCAGTCTTTCCGACACGTCCTCGTGAATCCTCACCGAACTGTCCTGCTTAAAACGTTTTTGTAGCGATATCAACTTATAATGGTTCAAAGAACCAGAAAAAAAGATATCAAAACAAACAGGAAAAGGTCTATCGACCTGATTGCAAGTCCGACCGCCGCCCGCAGGTCCTCGGTGCCCGGCAGCTCGTACTCTCCCGCTATGGTATAAACCCCCTTCTTGACCAGCTTGACCCGGAGCCCGCCCGCGGCAGCACCCATAGGCCAGCCGCTGTTCGGACTAGGGGGTTCTTTCCAATCCCGGACCGAAATCGAAATCGGGCGGACGGAGAAAGCAGCCAGAGACACGAAGGGTACCGATATCCTGGCAGGAAGCCAGTTCAGCAAGTCGTCCAGCCGGGCCGAGAGGTAACCGTAGTCGCGCAGCGCCTCCGTCCTGTACCCCAGCATCGAATCGAGAGTGTTGACGGACTTGTAAAAAATCGCAAGCGCCACTCCGGTGCCGTAGCCGAAAATTCCACCGAGAGCGAAGTAAAAAAGCGGTGCTATCACCGAGTCAACCAGGTTTTCAAATAAAGACTCGATAGCGGCCGAACGCATCTCCCCCTCGGATAGCTCCGATCGGTCCCGACCGACGAGGGCAAGCAGGCCCTCCCTGGCACCATCCGGGTCCGACTCTATCTGTTCCCCGACGGATTTGACGGTGCCGAGCAGACTTTTTACCGAGATTGTCGACTTCAGTAAAAGTATTCCGAGTATCGGCCCGGCAAGCTCCCAGAGGTAAGAGCCGAAAGCAATCAGCAGGTAGGCGAGACCACCTGATAGGGCCGGAATCAGAATCGCAACTACAACTCCGGCCAGCCTCGCCCTTCGGTTTCCTTCAAAAAACTCGCGAGTTTTGCCTATTACTTTCCCGATCCATACGACCGGATGGATTGTTTCCGGAGGTTCACCAATCAACAAATCCAGGACCAGAGCCCCGGCCAGAACGGCCAGACCTCCCGGTATCGCGCCCCCGAGTACTCCTATGGTAGTTGTATCTTGAAAAAACACCTTTTAACTCCCGTTTTGGACAGCGATAGCTCGCCGCAAAGCTTTCAGCAGTTTCCGGTTTTCCTCTCGTTTCCTTATGGCCACCCGGACGTGCCAGCGATCCAGCCCGTAAAATGAGTCCGCGTTCCGCAGCAGAATCCCGTCCTCCAGGCACTTATCGACCAGCTCGTTTGCTTCGTAACCAACCGACTCCGTCCGAAATAGCAAATAATTGACGTCACTCTCGTAAAGCGAAAACCCGAGCTCCCTCAGCTTTCCGGTAAGCCATTCCCGCTCACCGGCCAGGTATTCCCGGGACTCGGCGATCAACCCGCTCTCCTCACGGAGGAAACGACTACCGACGTGAGCCGCAAGGTAGTTCAGGTTCCAGGGCGGCCGCAACTTTTCCGCCCGGGCGGCCAGCTCAGGCGGAAACACCCCGTAACCAATCCGCAAGCCGGGAATCGTGAACTCTTTGGTCAGGGATCGGGCAACCACGAGGTTGTCCAGATCCTCCACTCTATCCACCAGGCTCGCCTCGGGCCGGGATAGCTCGATAAACGCTTCATCGAGCAGGACGTAAGTTCCGGCGACCTGACACCGGTTTACGAACCGGCTAACTCGGTCCTTCGACCTGAGTTTTCCCGTCGGGTTGTTCGGATTGCAGAGAAATACCGCGTCGTAATTTTCCAGTTCCTGGCTCCCGTAACCCAGCACCTCTTCCAGTTCGACCCGATCCACATTCAAGCCGAGCAATCGGGCCTGGAGCGCGTACTCGCTAAACGTCGGATAGGGGATCAGTACCTCTTCCGCGCCGGCGTAGGCGGCCAGCTGCAGAAACAAGCGGAAAATCTCGACCGAACCGTTGCCGGGAATCACGAGATCGGTCTTTAACTCGGCTTCTCCGCCCGCTCTCAGGAAGTCTACCACTGATTGCCTGAAACCCTCGTACCTGTCGTCGGGATAAAACGGGAGGCCAGCGACCGCCTCCTCAATAAGTGTTTCCAGTGAATCCGGAGGAGCCAGCGGGTTCATGTTTGCGCTAAAGTCAACCAATTCCTCCGGATTGATTCCCAGCTCCTCTGCAACCTCATCGACTCTCCCGCCGTGTCTCGGCGGGGATATTTCGTCCAGGTAACCCTGTTTTACCGAACCCATATTATCACCGGATCTTGGAGTTTCCTTTGAAGAAGCAAGATTTATTTTAACCGGAGCGGGAGCCCGGCAACCATCAGGATTACTTCCTCCGCAATCTCCGCCGCCGCCTGGTTTACCCTTCCCAGAGCATCTCTGAACTGTCTTCCGGCGGAAGTACCCGGTATAACGCCCATGCCGACGACGTTAGAAACCACAATCAGCTCGAAGTCGGCCTGGATCGCCGGCTCAAGTTCCTTTCGAAGTCTGGTACTGACCTTCTCCTCCAGCTCGGGTCCGGAAAGGTCTTCGGTTTTCCGGAGGTAGTTGGAGAGCCAGAAGCCGAGACAGTCCAGGATCACCACCCCGGCGAACCCTTCCGAATCCAGTTCGGCCAGGGTTTCGCCGATTTCCAGTTGCTCCTCGATCGTCCTCCAGCTTTCCGGCCTGTCCTCCTTGTGCCTTCTGATTCGTGCTTCCATTTCTTCGTCCGTGGCCACGCCGGTCGCAAGGTAGGCTACCTGGTCGCCCTCCCGGGCAAACTCGGTCGCCTTACCGCTCTTCCCACTTCTCGCTCCACCCAGAATCAATTTCATTTCTCTCCTCCCATTTGCCATTTGCCAGGGGTAACTTTTACCAGAACGGGAGCATCGGTTCCAGCCGCGGTAATAAAACTAGCCCAATGATCGCCAGCGGTCGGACGAATTCACCACCAGCTCCAATTACGTCACCGCTGGTTCCACCGGCCACCACCCTGCCAAACCGGACGAACAGGGGCACGACGAGCACGACAAGCCCCATTGCCAGAAAGGCGGAGGGTTCACCCAGCCAGGCAAGTGCCAGTCCGGTAAAACCAGTACCGAGGAGGAAATCCCTGACTCCCGTTCTCTCCATAAACGTCGAACCGAGTCCCTCGTGGGCGCTTTCCCCGAGAAACAGCAAAGAAAGCATGGTTTCCTTGCTCAGGACTTCTGCAACAAGGATTACAAAAAATATTCGCAGAAGTTGCCCCGTAGCAAATAGTTCAACCAGCCCGGAGAAAAGCAAGAGGTTTACGACCATCATCGCCACCAGCCCGGCCGCTCCTGTCTTCTCGTCCTTCATAACCGCCACCCTATCTTCCGACGCACCACCGGCTGCCAGACCGTCGGCCAGGTCAGTCAGTCCATCCGTATGAATTATTCCGCAGAGGGAATAGTAAACAAGTACGGCCAGGCTGGCTCCGACAAAACCGGGCAGGTAGGAAAGTCCGACTCCGACGACCCCGACCAATCCACCCAGAAAGGCACCAAGCACGGGATAAAGGTAGAGTCGATCGATAAAAGCCTCGAAGCTGGCCTCGCCTCCCTTGACCGGCAGGGTCGATTCGAAAGTAAGGCCACCGATAAAACCATAGAATAAATCTTTCATCGGCCTTCCTTAAGGGGAAATACTGCGATTTGGCAATTCAATACTCGTAACCCGCTCTCTGGACGACGCCCTGATCGTAGAAGTGCTTGACGTTTTCTATCCTGCTGACGAGGTCGGCTCTTTTCACCAGGCCTTCCGGAGCCTCGCGTCCGGTACAGACCAGTTCCAGGTCCTCCGGTTTGGAGTCGAGCAGGTCGAGAAAATCCGCCTCGTCCATGCAACCGGTGGATAGAGCAATATTGATCTCGTCCAGGACGAGCAAGTCGAAAGCGTCTCCCTCACCACGAAAGAAATTATCTAAATATTCCAGGGCATTCTCACAACCTTCCCTTGCCGCTTCCTCGCTCGTTCGCCCGAAATCGGGGTGATCGTGGACGAAGTTCTTTAATGGTACCCCCAGCTCCTTCATGACACTGAAAGTACCTCGGTCAAATCTTTCTTCATTTCCCTTAAAAAAGCTGACGAACTTCGCCTCCAGTCCGTGCCCGACCGCCCGGACTACCTGCCCCACTGCCGACGTAGTCTTCCCCTTACCGTTTCCGGTATGAACCAGAATATAGCCGCTATCCTCGCGCCACTCCTCTTCGAAATCATTCATCTTACTTTACCCCTCATTGATTACCGTTTTTCGGAAAGATATGGATGGAACCCTTACTTTCCGAATCCTCAACTTCCACTTCCACTCCAAACGTATCCGCTATATTTTCCCCGGTGAGAACCTCCCTCGGCTTTCCGATAACCTTGATACTCCCCCCGGAAAGCAGAGCAACTCTGTCGGTGTACTGCGCCGCCAGGTTGAGGTCGTGAATCGCCGCAGCCACGGTCAGCCCCTCATCCTTCAAATCCCGGACAGTATCCATGATCCTTACCTGGTAGTTTATGTCCAGGCTCGCCGTCGGCTCGTCGAGCAAGAGCAACTCCGGTTCCTGGGCTAAAGCCAGGGCCAGAAACACCCGCTGTTTTTCTCCCCCGCTCAGCTGGTTGACCGGTCTGTCGCAAAATTCTTCCAGGTCAGTTACTTCAATCGCCCTGCGAACGGCGCGCTCGTCACCTTCCGTGTGTCTTTCGAACCGGTCGAGATGCGGAAAACGCCCCATCTCGATCACTTCCCTGACGGTAAAATCGAACCCGAC
>CAZNVA010000116.1:0-4676 GCA_964576335.1 uncultured Thermotogae bacterium
TGAGACAGGGGGACTTCAACGTTTTGGTCGGTATTAACCTGCTCAGGGAAGGGCTTGACCTTCCCGAGGCCTCGCTGGTCGCAATTCTCGACGCCGACAAGGAAGGTTTCCTCAGGTCGGACACGTCCCTGATTCAGACCATGGGGCGAGCCGCCAGAAACGTACGGGGCAAAGTAATACTGTACGCCGATGAAATCACGGATTCCATGCGGCGGGCAATCGATGAAACCGAGAGGAGAAGGGAAAAACAGCTTGAATACAACGAAAAGCACGACATAGAACCGGAGACCATAAAGAAGGAAATAACCGACATAGCTCAGTTAATTGAGCCCGACTCCTCGAAAGAAGTCGAAGTACCTGATGAAGAAGAAATCGAGGAGATGGAGGAAAGCGAGGTCTTCATGGTCGTGGAAAGGCTAGAAAAATCCATGAATGAAGCGGCGGAAAGGCTGGAATTTGAAAAAGCAGCCGCTTACCGGGATGAAATAGAGGAGTTAAAAGAAAAAATGGAAGTATGAAGCTTTTTTCACCCATTCAAAATCGGCCAATGGTTTCTTAATTTGCACTTTTAGCTTTAAATCTATAGTATTTACGTTAGATTTATAGACAGTCATTAGAAACAGCTGGAGGGAAATATTAGTGAAGACAGAGAGAGTTAGATTTGCACCTTCGCCAACCGGTTGGCTTCACGTCGGTGGAGCGAGAACGGCTCTATTTAATTGGTTGTACGCCAAAAAACACGACGGAAAACTGATACTTAGGATAGAGGATACGGACAGGGAACGCTCTCAGGAAGAATATACCGAAGGGATCAAGGAGGACCTGAAATGGCTGGGACTGGACTGGGACGAATACTACCGGCAATCCGACAGGCTGGAAATCTACGAGCGGTACGCCAGGAGGCTGGTGCACGAGGGGAAAGCATATCACTGTTTCTGTACGGAAGAAGAGCTTGAGGAGAGGCGACAAGAAGCCATTGACGAGGGTCGCCCACCGATTTACGACGGTAAATGCCGGAACCTCTCGGAAGAGAAGAAACAGGAATACAGGGAAGAAGGCCGGGATTCGACCATCAGGTTCAAGCTACCGGAACAGCAACCATCCGTAACTGTAAAGGACCGGATAAAGGGTGAGGTCGAGTTCGAGAGCTTGACCACGGGCGATTTCGTAATATTAAAGTCGGACGGGACGCCAAGCTATAATTTTGCCTGTGTGCTAGACGACCACCTGATGGAAATCAGCTTCGTCATGCGCGCGGAGGATCACCTGACTAACACGGCAAAACAGATGTTGCTCTACGACGCTCTGGACTTTGATCAACCCGAATTTGGTCACCTCTCCATGCTTCTGGGACCGGATAAGTCGAAGTTAAGCAAGAGGAGCGGAGCAACTTCGGTCAAGGAATTCCGAGAGGGAGGGTACCTGCCCGAGGCCCTGTTCAACCACCTGGCCCAGCTCGGTTGGTCTTCCAAAGACCAGCAGGAAATATTTACGGTGGAGGAGCTGACCGAAAAGTTTACCCTGGATCATATCATTGACAGCCCTCAGGTATTCGACAGGGAGAAGCTCGATTGGTTCAACGGTCAATACCTGAAAGAAGTCGATCTGGACAGGCTCGTGGACCTGGCTCTACCCTACCTGCAGGAAGGAAATTACATCGAAGGAGAGCCGGACGAGGAAGAAAGAGAAGAGTTAAAGTCCGTTCTTAACTTGATTAGACCTTCGCTAGAGAAATTGACCCAGCTCGAGGATTACGAGGACTTAAGGATTTTCTACGGACCTCTGGAATTCAACTCGGAGGCCGAAGAAGTTTTGACCTGGGACGATACGATAGAAGTACTTGAGGGATTGAAAGGCAGGCTATCGGAAAGAGAGGAGCTCTCGTCCGAGGACGTTTCCGGCCTGGTAAAAGAAGTCAAGGAAGATCTGGACGTTGGCTACAAGGAAGTCTATAAACCACTACGGGCCGCCGTGACGGGAATGACTTCCGGACCGGAAATAAAGGAAGTAATCAGTATTCTTGGACCGGATGTAACGGGCGAGAGAATAGAAGCTGCCCTTAAGAAACTCGAATAATTTAAGATTAACATTCTTAAGTATCCCCACACCCCCAATTAATACGACGGTACAGGGGTTTTATTTTTCAGGTTAATCAGGGGTCCGGGTGATGTTTGCTTTCTGTAAGGTGAAAGGGCTCGATAAAGGCTACAATCTGTCAGATTTTATTAGATAAAACTAACCTAAGTAAGCGGAGGAGATGTATTGATGTTATCAACTTATAGTTTGAGTCTGGTGCCAGGAATTATTGCAGCTATTGCGTTACTGCTTGCCTGGTACTTAATTCGCTACGTCAAAAGTCAGGATAAGGGTACCCCCGAGATGGAGGACCTTCAGGGCTACATCCGTGATGGTGCCTGGACCTTCATGAGCGAGGAGGTTCGGATCTTCGCCGTAGTAATGTTCCTCATAGCCGGTTTGTTATGGGGACTTTTCTACTGGCAGGTGGCCGTTGCCTTTCTCATTGGAGCAATACTTTCAATGACCGCTGCCTTTATCGGCATGAACTCGGCAACGCACTCCAACGGAAGAACCACGAATGCAGCCAGATCGAACTTTAAAAAGGCCCTGAATATCGCCATATCCGGTGGTGGAGTCATGGGGTTAGCCGTCGCAGGGCTGGCTCTTGGTGGTCTCGTTCTGGTCATCACCATTTTCCGGGGCTCATTTAACCCGGCCACACTGCAAATCCAGACGAAGTCGATTCCGGTAATCAGCCCAATACTTGGAAGAGACGTCAACCTGATCAAAGGTGCGCTAATAGTCAGTGCTTACTCAATGGGAGCTTCTCTCGTAGCCCTGTTTGACCGTGTTGGCGGAGGAATTTATACGAAAGCTGCCGACATGGGTGCGGACCTCGTCGGTAAAGTGGAACAGGGTCTACCCGAGGACGACCCGAGAAATCCGGCATCTATCGCGGATAACGTCGGTGACAACGTCGGTGACGTCGGTGGCCTCGGTGCCGACCTGCTGGAATCCTTTATCGGATCAATAATTTCAGTCATCATCATAATGCTTTACGTCTTCGTCGGCCAGGGCGTAGAAGGAAGTGTCGCGCCGTCGCTCCAGAACATGCTGGCCCAGCTGGGCCTCTCTACCGGCATGTCTACCAGCGTTTACTGGTGGTCCATATTTGCGCCAATGTTGATCGTCGCAGCCGGGATCTTCTCGAGTATCCTCGGTATTTATTACATTAGGTCAAGCTCACGAGAAGAAGGCATGCAAGCCATACTGATGAATGGAACCCGGATATCGGCACTTCTCACGGCAGTATTCGCGTTTATCATCATCTGGATTTCTCCGATGAACTTTGCTCCCTTCTGGTCAGTGTTAACGGGAGCACTTGTCGGGATAATAATTGGCTACATCTCCGAATACTATACTTCCGCGGAATACAGTCCGGTACAGAGAATCGCCGAGCAGAACGACTCGGGTACGGCAGTCGGAGTTACTTCCGGCATGGCAGTTGGTATGCTTAGCACGTTCGTTCCGGCACTTGCAATTGCGCTGGCAGTAATGATTTCTTACTGGCTTGCCGGCTTGATGGGTGTTGCTTACGGCGCTCTCGGAATGCTGTCCTTCGTAGCAATTACCGTTTCCGTCGACACCTACGGGCCTATAGCCGACAATGCAGGTGGAATTGCCGAAGGGGCCGGACTCGATGAAAGCGTCAGGGAAAGAACGGACAAACTTGACTCTATCGGTAACACCACGGCGGCAATTGGAAAGGGGTTTGCAATTGGCTCCGCAGCATTTTCTGCCCTGGCACTGATAGCGGCCTACATGTGGTCGGCCATCGGAAGCGCGGAAGCAGTAAAGGTACCAACCATTGAAATAATTTCCTCGGATCCGCGCGTTGGCGGTTCGGTAGTTGCTGCCCTCTTCTTAGGTGCCATGATACCGTACGTCTTCTCCTCGCTGCTTATTCGCGGCGTCAGCGACACGGCCGGAACAATGGTTAACGAGGTTCGCCGACAGTTCAAAGAGATGCCGGGAATACTTAAGGGCGAGACCAAGCCGGACTACAACAAGTGCATTTCCATCACTTCGGCGGGCGGTTTGAAGCGGATGATCATTCCCTCGCTTCTGGCAGTACTGATGCCCATCATTGTCGGCCTGATTCTCGGCAGGTTCGCGCTGGCCGGCTTCCTGATTGGAGCCCTGCTGTCCTGTCTTCAGCTGGCAATTTACTGTGCGAATACTGGAGGCGCTCTGGACAACGCCAAGAAGTACATCGAGGAAGGCAACTTCGGCGGCAAGGGTTCCGAAGCCCACGACGCAAGCGTGGTCGGAGATACCGTAGGGGATCCACTCAAGGATACAGTTGGACCCTCTCTGGATATCCTGGCCAAGTTGATGTCTGTCGTTTCGATACTTTTTGCCTCGCTGTTCCCCGTATATCCGATCATTTTCTAACTAAAACGTCACTCAGGGGACTCCGGGCTAATCCGGGGTTCCCTGATTTTACTCTTCTCCCCCTTCTCTCCCAGCTCAAACTATTTCTAAAAAATTGAAGATAAATTCTCCAAATAGCTTTAACTCAATTTTTTTCTTTATAAACGTAACATGATTTTATCGGTCGGTTCGTTGCAGGTGACCCCTCGGCCAGGCACGGGGAC
>CAZNVA010000117.1:0-4640 GCA_964576335.1 uncultured Thermotogae bacterium
TTCTACCTCCATAGCAAAATAAATTCGTTAAACTCAATCACACATTAAAAAGACGTTTATTTGCAATTCTAAAAAGCCGCGTTATACTTACTTTAGTAATTTAAAAAAGTAAGTTGAGGTTAAGATGAAAAACCTCCCGAACCATGACGGTTCAGGTAGTATAAGTAGAGACCTGATGCACGATTTAAATACCCGGGCCGTTACCTCGCTCCTGTACAACGAGGGGGCGAAGTCTAGGACGGAAATAGCAAAACGTACGAATCTAACCCGTCCAACTATTTCCAATATCACTGCAAAGCTTATCTCAGCCGGCTTAATAGAGGAAGTTGGAGTTGGGGAATCTACGGGGGGCAGGAAACCGACGCTCCTGGATATAAATGAAGGGTTCGGTCACGTAATGGCGGTAAAGATCGAATCCAGGAGGATAATAACAGGTCTTTACGACCTGAGAACCAACAAGATAGCAGGGAATAGAACCGCGTATCCAAAACACCCTGACCCGGATAAGGTGCTGGGGTATATCGAAGAGGACTTCGTGACTTATTCCGAACTCAACGAGATAGTCGGTCTCGGAATCGGAGTATCGGGTTTGATCTCTAACTCCGGTGAGATCATCTACAGTCCGATTTTAGAGTGGAAAGATCTGCCAATTAAGGAAGATCTGGAATCGGAACTCTCTCTAACCGTTACTGTCGATAACGACGTAAATTCACTTACACTAGCTGAGAGCTGGTTTGGTGCCGGTAAGGACTTTCAGGACATCATTTGCGTCACCGTTGGAGAAGGAGTTGGTGCGGGTTTGATGATCAACGGCGGACTCTACCGGGGCTCGTTGGGCGGAGCTGGTGAAATAGGGCATATTACTCTGGACCCTGGCGGCCCACGCTGTCGCTGCGGGGAAAAGGGCTGCCTGGAAGCGCTGGCTTCGGACTATTACCTGGAGCAGGAGATGGAAAGGAGGGGTTTGACCCCGAGCACGACGGAGAACCTGGCCCGAATGGCCGGAAACGGCGAAGAAGAGGCTATCGACGTATTCCAGAAGATGGGTTATCACCTTGGTATCGGGGTCAAAAATCTCGTCAATACTTTAAACCCGGAAGCAGTGGTGCTGGGCGGGGAAAGAATCAGCGAAGCGGATTACTTTATGCCGGAAATGGAAGAAGAGGTACTCAACCATTCCTTCCCCCAGGAAGCCAGGGAGCTAAAAATAGTAAAGGCGGAACTGGGCAAGGAGGGCTGGTTGATTGGCGCGGCCATCCTCTCCATCCGCAACTTTTTGAGCTTACCGTTAAACCGAAAGGTCAGGGCCGATATCGGAGAACAGACGGCCGAAGCTGAAAGTTTATAAAGTCAAAACTTAGCTGGTTAATTCCGTTAACCCGAACTCTTCGGACTAAGGGGGTTAAATTGAACAGAGACAAGCTTATATTTGTGAGCTTGTCCGTCGCGGTCTTATTACTGGTCTCGGTTTCAGTGTTTCCCGGGGGAGCATCCCAGGAAAAGGGCCCTTTAAACCTGGCCCTGATCTGGCACCAGCACCAGCCTCTCTACAGAGACGCGGAAACGGAGGTATATAAGCTACCCTGGGTCCGTGTTCATGCGGTCCAGGAGTACTACGATAGCCCGGCAATAACGAACGAGTTTCCGGAGATTGACGTTACTTACAACCTGGTCCCGAGCCTGATAGAGCAGATAAAGGACTACGCCAGGATAGATGAACGAGAAGCGGAGAAGGGCGGTGTCTACCAGTTCATCGGTGCCGCCGATACCCACCTGAAGCTTGCCCTGACGCCGCCCGAGGAGCTGTCGGGTGCGGAAAAAGAGACGATTGCGGAAGAATTTTTCTGGTTGAACGGATACATGTTAGATGACGATGCCGACGACCCCTATTACTCCGAACGTTACGCCGAACTGCAAGAAATGGCGAGCAGGAGAACCCTGACGAACGAAGAGGTTACCGATTTGACCGCTCTCTTCTTCCTCTGGCAGATATCTCCCGACCTACACGAGAACTACGGTCTGGCTCAACTACGCGGCCAGGGGAGCTACGATAGGTCTGACGTCATCAAAATAATCGAAGCCCAGCGGGAAATATGTGCCGATCTACTTAACCAGTACCGCGAGGCCCGGGACGAAGGTTCGGAGATAATCACGAGCCCGTATTACCACCCGATTCTACCACTGCTGATGAGCGACGGCTGGGAGGACGTGGAAAAGGACGTCTGGCGAGAGGATACGTTGTCCCAGCTGGAGTCCGGACAAAAAGTGTACCGGGAAGTTTTCGGGGCAGACCCGAACGGTCTCTGGCCGCCGGAACAGGCAGTCAGCCATGATATCGTCGGGCCCGTCGTCGAGACCGGGTTTGAGTGGTTCGTATCGGATGAAGGGGTTCTAGGAGATAGCCTCGGCAAGACTCCCGGAATCGAGGAACTGACCGAACCGTATCGGGTAAAGAGCGACTCCGGTTCTGCCTTTGTTTTTTTCCGCCAGAGCAACCTCTCCGATAAAATCAGCTTCAGTTACGGAAACAAACCAACGAAACAGGCCGTCGACGACTTCATGAGCCAGCTAAAAAACATCTATTCTAAACTACAAGCCCCTGAAGAAAAGCTTCTTACCGTGGCGATGGACGGGGAAAACTGGATGTTCATGGCTGGTTACCCGAATAACGGGAGGAGCTTCCTCAGAGAGCTCTACGATAGTCTCGCGGAAGCCGACTGGGTAAATACGACGACGCCGGGAGAGTTCGTCTCCAGCCACCGCCAGGCGGCGACGGATATATCCGAGCTGGCCACCGGTTCCTGGGCCGGCGACCTCTCCACCTGGAGAGGAGAACCGGAAGAGGACCAGGCGTGGAATCGTTTAATTAAAGCAAGGCAGAAAACCATCGAAACCGCCGATAACGAAAAGGCCCGGGAGGCAATCTCTGCGGCGGAAGGAAGCGACTGGTTCTGGTGGTACGGCACTGACAAGGACTCCGGGAACGACGAAGTGTTCGACGCCCTCTTTAAAACCCACCTGATTAACGCCTATAGCAACTCGGGGGTAAAACGAGATGAAATACCGAGAGAGCTCTTCGTGGACAAGGTTCCTCCCGCGGCCCGGAGCCTGGGCGAGGTAAAGTCGACGCTGGACGGTCGGGTCAGCTCGGAGGGCGAATGGACTAACGCCGCGAGCTTCGCCGCCGGGGAAAACGAGTACTTCGACAGCTTTGCTCTTGGTTACGGAGCAAACCACCTCTTCGTCCGGGTCGATACGAGCAAGAAGGCCAAGGATCTAATCGGAGAAGACCTGAGCTTTAACTTTTACTTCAGTGGACGGAGCGAGGCGAACGCAACCAGCCGATACGGGAAGGTGCAGCTCGGTTTCGGGCTTTCGCAGTTAGTATCCCTGCACATGGAGGACGTGGAAGATGACGGAAACTGGAACGTTTTCCGCTACGAGTCCGACGGCGAGGGCGGCTGGAAGTTCGCCAGCAGCATCGCAAACCTCTCACGCCGTAAAGCAAAGGTGGACGAAATAATTGAATTCAGAATCCCTTTTGAGACGATCAACCTCAAGCCGGAAGAAAACTTTACCTTCCGGATGACGCTCGAAAAGAGGAAAGCGGGCAACCAGCTTGCCACCGCTCCGGGGAGACCTGTCCTGACAAAAATACCGAAGCCGATTAGCGGGGAAAAGATATTTGGCACAACTGACCCGAAGGGGGACGACCACGGGCCGGGCAGCTATACTTATCCGGAGGCTTCCGTCTTCGAGCACGAGGGCCTGTTCGACCTGCAAAAATACGAAATATATGACAGTGGAGAGAAATGGATATTCACCTTCGATTTTGGGGCGATGACGAATCCCTGGTCCGCTCCGCTCGGCTTCAGTCATCAGTTGATCAACCTCTATCTGGACACTGAAAAGGGCGGGCAAACAGAAACGTATAAAAAAGGTGCACTTGTGCGGTTCGACCACAAAAGCCCCTGGGATTACTTTATAAAGATAGCCGGATGGCCCGGTTACGGCCGCGAGTTCGTCACGGCCGACGGCCAGGAACGAAAAATCGAAGTGACTTCTAACCTGGAGAAAAAGAGGGTCATTGCTGCGGTTCCAAAGAGCCTGTTGCCTAAAGTTTCAGGTAATCACTACGTTATAGTATTGTCCCAGGACGGTTACGGAAAAGACCACGTAAGATCCGTTCTGGAGGAAGCTACAAAATGGCAGGGTGGTGGAAGCAAAGCTCCCTCGGTTTCGTCAAACGTCTACGATTACCTGGCTCCCTCGGGCAAGCAGAAGGAAATTTTATCAAACTACGACCGGGCAAAAGAACAGTACCCGGTTTTGCAGCCGTTCCCGGTAGATTTAGATGATTAAGGGGGGTGGTCAAACCGGCAAAGTTCTTAACTTCCAGTTTGAATAACTGTTACGTCAATTTGGGTCCTATGAGAATATTGACCTTTAAGGAGGGTTAAAAATGAAAAAATCCTTGATAATTGTACTAAGTTTGACTCTGGTGCTGGGCACGGTCTTCGCTGCCAGCGCCAAGCAGGCAGGAGTTCTGGAAATCTGGACGGACAAAGTTCGTTACGAAATACTGAAACCGATAGCGAGCGACTTCGAAGACGACTACAGCGTCGAGGTAGAATTATCTC
>CAZNVA010000118.1:0-4495 GCA_964576335.1 uncultured Thermotogae bacterium
AAAACTACCGGGTTGACGGAGGCGCGATCCCTCCATACTATCTTTTATTGGTTGGTTAATCCTCATTCTAAGGAGCGAATAAATGGAAAACGAATCCATAACTACTCTAATATTTGATCTCGACGGTACCCTGTGTAGTTACGGGTTAAACCTGGAAAAATCGCTGTCTCGGACCTTTGACGGAGAACTCGTCGCTTTCTCGGCGGAGGAATACCGGGAAGAGTTTGGCAACCAGTTCGACAGGGCCATAAACGACGAGGTCGACAGGCCTGACTTAAGCTTTCGCAAACGGATCTTCCTCGAGGTTCTTTCCGGGAAAGCAGTCGGGCCCGAGGAGAAGGAAATCACCGAAGAGGAAATCCTCCGCCTCGGGGGAAAGTTCAAGGAAATCAGGGAAAACTCACTCTACCTCTTTCCCGAGGTACCGGAAGTGCTGGAGGAACTTCGAAGCGATTACCAGCTGGGCCTGCTGACGAACGGACCGTCCGACCTGCAGCGGAGCAAAATCGAGATGCTCGATATTGCAGACTGGTTCGAGGATATAGTGGTGAGTGGTGAACACGGCACGGCGAAACCGGACCCGAAGATATTTGAGATCGCCCTGGAAAGGCTGGATACGGACAGAAATAGTTCCGTCTACGTCGGCAACTCACAAAGATACGACGTAGCCGGGGCGAACAACGCGGGACTACCGGTAATCTGGCGAAGGGACGAGACGGAAGAGGAAATCGCGGAAGCCGTACCGAACGCCGTAATAGACGATTTGACACCCCTGAACAACGGTCTGCTGACCGAAAAAGGGAATTTAAACCGAACAAGAGGAGAAAATAACCATGCATGAAAGAGACGTCCTGCTGATCGGGGCCGGGCCGGCCGGTCTCTTCGCGGGAAGTAAATTTCTGGGCAAGAACCTGGACGTGACGATTCTGGAACGAGGCAAGGAACCGGACGACAGGGAAAGCATTACCTACGGCGTCGGCGGTGCCGGGGCCTTCTCGGACGGCAAGCTCAACCTGACGCCGGAGATCGGGGGCGACCCTTCGACCTTCAACAGAAAGGGCTCGGAGCTGGAACCGTACATAGACGAGATCGACCGGATCTTCGCGGACTTCGGCGGCGGAAGCACTTACTCCGGCGAATCCAAAAGCGGGATCCAGGAGCTGAAGAAACAGGCAGGGAAGTACGGGATCGAGTTCATACCGGGGAAACAGAGACATATCGGGACGAAGACGATCAGACAGGTTATCGACAACTTCTACCGACACCTGGTGGACGAGGGAATCGAAGTGGCGCTGGAGACGAAGGTGGAGGAAGTGAGCCACGACGGCGAGTACTACCACCTGGAAACGAACGACGGCACTTACAGGGCACCGTACGTCATCGCGGCACCGGGCAGATCGGGGGCTTACTGGCTGCGGGAGGTCGCCCATTCGCTCGATATCTCTACGAAGTACGGTCCAATCGACGTCGGAGTTAGAGTGGAATTCCCGGCGGAAATCTACCAGCCGATAGAGGAGATAATGTACGATGCCAAGTTCCGCCTGCGGACGGAGACCTACGACGACATGGTGCGGACCTTCTGTACCAATCCGAGAGGCTACGTCGTCAAGGAGCCCTACGAGGACTTCACCCTGATCAACGGACACGCCGAGAACTCGAACGAGTCGGACGTTACGAATTTCGCACTGCTGTCTCGTATCAAGCTGACGGACCCCGTTGAAGACACGACCGAATACGGCAGGTCCATCGCCAAGCTGGCAAATACGCTGGGTGGCGGGGAACCGATTGCCCAGCGGCTCAAGGACCTCGAGGGTGGTCAGCGCTCCACGGAAAAGAGAATCGGTCGTGTTCCCTACAACCCGACGCTGAAGGAATACACGCCGGGCGACATCTCCATGGCGCTGCCGGACCGAGTCACGGTCAATCTGACCGAGGGACTGGACAGGTTGAACAACATCATCGAAGGCGTAACGTCGGACAACACCCTGCTCTACGCGCCGGAGATCAAGTTCTACGACACGAAATACGACGTGACGCGGGACCTGGAAACGGCACTGGATGGCTTTTACGTGGCGGGAGATGCCTCAGGCCATTCCCGGGGAATCGTCTACTCGGCAATCACTGGCATGATCGCCGCGGAGGACATAAAGAAAAAATTGATGGAGGGAGATCAATAAGATGTCGGTAAGAGTCAGGTTTGCACCATCCCCCACCGGACACCTTCACGTGGGGGGAGCGAGGACTGCGCTGTTTAACTGGTTGTTTGCCCGGGGCGAATCCGGAGAATTCATTTTGCGGATAGAGGATACGGACCAAACCCGGTCGACCGAGGAGTCGATAGACGTCATAGAGGATTCGCTGGCCTGGCTCGGCCTGGACTGGGACGAGTACTACCGCCAGACGGAAAGGACGGACAACTACCAGGAGAGTGCGGAGCAACTGAAGCAGGACGGTCGGGTCTACGAAGAGGAAGGCGCCCTCTGGTTCGAAATCCCCGACGGTGAATCAGTCGTCGTCGACGATATCGTCCTGGGAAAGGTCGAGTACGAAACGGACGAACTCAAGGACTTCGTCATCCGCCGCTCCGACGGTACTTTCACCTACAACTTTGCCTGTGTCGTCGACGATTCGGCCCTGGATATAACCCACGTAATGCGGGGCGACGACCACCTGAACAACACGCCGAAACAGATCCTCGTCTACGAAGCACTCGGCCTCGAACCGCCGGAATTCGCGCACTTCCCGATGATTCTCGGCGAGGACCACAAGCGGCTCAGCAAGAGACACGGCGCGACTTCCGTGTTGAGTTACAGGGATAAGGGCGTCCTGCCCGAGGGGCTGGTCAACTTTCTCGCCCGGCTCGGCTGGTCCCACGGCGACCAGGAAATATTCAGCGTGGAGGAGCTGGTAGAACACTTCGCTCTGAAGGACGTCGGCGAGAGCTCGGCCGTCTTCGACGAAGAAAAACTGCTCTGGATGAACCACGAGTGGCTCAAGCGGAAGGATCCGGAAGAACTGGTCGAACCCTTCAAGCGCTTCCTCCTTGCGGAAGAAATAGTAAGCGAGGCGGAGCTGAAAGAGGTCGAGGAAGAAAAACTGACCAAGCTGGCCGATCAACTGCGGGAGCGCAACAGGACGCTGGCCGACATGGCGACTGCAAGCGAGTTCGTCTTTGCCGAGGAGCTGAACTACGACGACAGTCCCATTGTTGATCACCTGACCGAGGAGACCAGGGAACTGGCAGAAGGACTGGGCGAACGTTTGCAGGAGATCGATCCGGAGGACTTCGTCACCGATTGCCTGGAGGAGGTCACCCGTGATTTTCTTGACTCCCGGGACGCCGGCCTTGGCGACGTGGCCCAGCTAATTCGTGTCGCGCTGACGGGCCGAGAAGTTTCGCCCGGGTTATTTATCACGATGGAACTGGTCGGCCGGGAAAGAACCGCGAGCCGGCTAATCAAAGTCTCACAACTGGAAACGCAGGGTTAGACCTTGTTTCGCTACGCGGCCCTGGGAATCATCCAGGGGATAACGGAATTCCTTCCAATCAGCAGCTCCGGTCACCTGGTGGTTTTCAAACACCTCTTTGGACTCCAGGGGCCGGACAACGCGCTGCTGGAGGCGCTGCTCCACTTCGGCACCCTGATCGCCGTCCTGATCGTCTTCCGCGGTAAGATAAAGAGGCTAATCGTCGGGGTTTTTTCGGGCTCAACCGAGGAAAGACGTTATCTGCTTTACCTAATTATTGCCACCATTCCGATCGGCGTCGTCGGCCTGCTGGCACGGGATTTCGTCGAAGCGGCTTTCGGGTCGGTCCGGTCGGCGGGGATTGGCTTGCTAATTACCGGGAGTTTCCTCTGGCCGCTCCGGCTGAAAAGCGCCTCGGGCCGTGCGGCGGAAGACTTTAACTGGAAGGACGCCCTGATTATCGGCATAGCCCAGGTGGCCGCCCTGTTTCCGGGCATATCCCGCAGCGGCGTCACCATATCCACCGGCCTCTTTAAGGACCTCGACCCGGACCAGGTCGCCGAATTCTCCTTTTTGCTGATGGTTCCGGCCGTCCTCGGAGCAAATATTCTGCAGGGCTGGGAGGGGTTCGTCGGTAACTCGGGCGCTTCGCTACCGCTTCTCGCCTATGGAATTGGCACCGTAGCTGCCGGAATATCCGGTGTTATTGCGATAAAATGGCTGCTCAACTTGATCAGAAAGGGAGAACTCACGCGGTTTTCCTACTACTGCCTCGGAGTCGGAGGGGCCGTGCTGATCTGGTCCTTTGTTTGAGGGAAATTTTTGATGCATTTTGACGGACGACCGATATCAATCCGTAAGTTTGGGTCAACTCCGCGGCTTTCTTGAAAGTTGACCTAACCTCCAAGTTTCATATCAACCAACCATGACGGCGGTTCTGGAAAAACTGCCTATCGCATTAATTGGTCTATTGCCTACCAACCGGCAGGGCACGGGGACCCTGCCTACTTCTACTGGTAATAGTAGC
>CAZNVA010000119.1:0-4487 GCA_964576335.1 uncultured Thermotogae bacterium
AAGAGGATGATCACAATGAACGAAGCAAGCAGCAATCAACATTCCGCTCTGGCCCTCGTATCAGGTGGTCTGGACAGCCAGCTTGCAGCGAAGTTAATTGACGACCAGGGAGTGGAGGTAACCGGTATTAACTTCAAAACGGGTTTCACCAGCGAGGGCGACGTAGAGTTATTTACACAAATCGAGAAAGATATTGGAATAGAAATACGGACACTTACGGTGGACGAGGAAAAGTACCTGGAAATCATAAAGAACCCGGAACACGGTTACGGTTCGGCCATGAACCCCTGCCTGGATTGCAGAATACTGGTATTAAAAGAAGCAAAAAGGTACATGCAGGAGGTTTCAGCGGACTTCGTAATTACGGGGGAAGTGATGGGGCAAAGACCGATGACGCAGAGGAAAGATACACTCGATCTAATAAAGCGAGAATCGGGACTGGACGGAAAACTTTTGCGGCCCTTATCCGCGAAGTTAATGGATCCAACCCTGCCGGAGAAACAAGGCTGGATAAACCGAGAGGAACTGCTTGACCTGAGCGGGAGGTCCCGAAAAAAACAGCTGGAACTCGCCGAGCGATACGGGATAAACCACTATTCCCAGCCCGCAGGCGGATGCCTGCTCACGGAACCGGAATTCGGGCACCGGATTAAGGAAGTTTTCGACCATAAGGGTAGAGAAAGGACGACCCTGAAAGACCTGAAGCTCCTAAAGTACGGCAGGCACTTCCGGTTACCGGATGGCTCCAAAGCCGTAATCGGGCGAAACGAAGAAGAAAACCAGAAGCTGAAAGACTTTGCCGATGGTGATTTCTGGCGCCTCGAGCTCGACGGCGTCCTCGGACCTTCCACGATCGTCAGGAGGGAACCCAGCGAGAAGGACCTGGTGCTCGCGGCCCGGTTAACCGCCCGTTACAGTCAGGGCAGGGATCGCGACACGGTAGATGCCGTCATAATGAAGAACGGGGAGAGGAAGAGCTGTAAAGTGGAGCCGATAAACAGGGACTCCGGCTTAATTGACGAGTTGATGATCGAGTGGTCGAACTGAAGAATAACATATATCGCTCCAGGCAAAAATTACCAGGTTACAGTCGAGAACAAGCGTTTTATTTAATAAATCCCTCTTTTTGGTTATATTTGTTTTGCTGGCCTCATTTAGCTCTAAAGAGGTGAAATAATGTCAGAAATACTGGAATCGGTACCAAATTACAGCGTCGGAGATGACGAGGAGGCAATTGAAAAAATAATCACCCCTTTCAGGGAAAACGAAGGGGTAAACCTGCTGGATTATTCCGCTGACCCCGACCACAACAGGCTGGTCGTTACGAACGTCGGAGGTGTGGAAGCCCTATTCGAGGCGACTCTGGAATCAATCGGAATCGCCATAGAGGAGATCGACATGAACGAGCACTCCGGCGAACACCCCCGTATGGGTGCCACTGACGTCGTACCCTTCACGCCCGTCAGGGACGTAACGATGACCGAAGCGGTAGAGCTGGCAAAAAAACTGGCAAAAGAGGCAGCCGAACGGTTTGACCTGCCGATCTATCTCTACGAAGAGGCAGCAACACGACCGGAACGCAGGGACTTAGCGGAAATCAGGAGGGGCGAATTCGAGGGTTTCCCCGAGAAAATAAAGAAGCAAAACTGGAAACCCGATTTCGGCCCGGAGAAAGTACATCCGACAGCCGGCGTAACCGCAATCGGCGCCCGCAAACCCCTGGTCGCCTTCAACGTGAACCTGAAAACCGATGATCTATCGATCGCCGAGGACGTAGCCAGAAAGGTCCGCCATTCGAGCGGTGGCCTGAGGTACTGCAAGGCCATGGGCGTGGACCTCGAAGGGAAGGACGCCGTTCAGGTCTCGATGAACATGACCGATTACACCAACACGTCCCTCCAGCAGGCCTTCGAGCTGATCCGGGTAGAAGCGGAGCGGCACGGGGTAGATATTCTGGAGAGCGAAATAGTCGGCCTGGTTCCTTCCGGGGCATTGATGGACGTCGCGGAACACTACCTGAAGCTAAAGGACTTCTCGTCCGACCAGATAATTGAAAACAGACTTTTGGGCGAATAGCGATGAATAGGACGGTAGTTAAACGGATTGGTCAGCTGGTCACTCCGATCGGGAAAGCCCCGAGAAACGGTAACAAGATGGATCAGTTAAAGATAAGCGAGGACAAGGAAATCCTGATCGAAGGGGCCAGGATCAGCAGAATTGGCAACCGGGGCGATTTTTCCAGCGAAGCATCCGGGGATACCGAAATAATTGATGCCGAAGGCAAACCGGTTTTACCCGGATTTATCGACCCGCACACCCATTTCGTCTTTTCCGGGTACCGCGCTGGAGAGTTCCGGATGAGACTCCAGGGTAAGAGTTACGAGGAGATCGCGGCCGAAGGTGGCGGTATAGTTAGCTCGGTCAGGTCAACCAGGGACGCTTCGGCGGGAAAACTCAAAAAGGAAGCCAGGGATAGATTAAGATCGATGGTCCGCTTCGGGGTAACCTCGGTTGAGGGAAAAACCGGCTACGGTCTCGACGAGCAAACGGAACTGAAACAGCTGGAGGTCATGGAAGAACTAAACAGGAAAACCAGGATCGATATCTTCTCAACTTTTCTGGGGGCCCACGCGATACCGGAAGAATACGAGGGGAAGCGGGAGGATTACCTGAAGCTCGTGACTGAAACGGTAATACCGAAAGCTGCCGAGAGAGGGGCGGAGTTCTGTGACGTCTTCTGCGACCGCGGCGCTTTCACGGTAGCTGAATCCCGGGAAGTCTTAAACCGCGGTAAGGAACTTGGGCTGACCCCAAAAATCCATGCTGACGAAATAGCCGGAACCGGAGGGGCCGAACTTGCCGCCGAGGTAGGCGCCGTTTCGGCAGATCATCTGCTCAAGGCCTCCGACGAAGGAATAGAAGCCATGAGAGAGAAAGGGACAATCGGGGTGCTGTTGCCGATTACTGCCTTTAGCCTGAAAGAGGATTACGCCAGGGCACGATACATGATCGATAGTGGTCTCCCGGTAAGCCTGGCGACGGACCTCAACCCGGGAAGCTGTTATTCGGAATCAATCCCGTTGCTGTTTGCGCTGGCCACCCTCTACATGAACATGACGCTAAACGAAACGATAACCGCCCTGACTCTGAACGCCGCCGGAGCAGTGGGGAGGGCCGAGGAGCTGGGAACTCTCGAACGGGGCAAGCAGGCGGACATGGTAATCCTCGACGCGCCAGATTACGAACATATCTCCTATCACATCGGGGTAAATTCGGTGGAAAGGACGATCAAAAAAGGGGAAGTAATCTGGAAGGAAAACAATCCAAAAATATAAAAGACCCCGCACTTCTCGTACGGGGTCGGATAACGGAAACCTCCGTTAAAGTTTACTCGGACAGACTATCCAGTTTGTTTTCTATCGAATCGCCAACCAGGTCCTCGTCCGCGTGGTAAGGGAGGGTGGCGTGCCCTCTTGCTCCCTTCCGTTCGTTCCAGTCCATCATGGTTTCCACGGCGTGTTCGTTTCTGGCCCAGGCTCTTCTGGCTACTCCACCATGGACGTCCCAGTCGATGGCGGATTTAATTATATCGTCCACTCGTTTGCTCCCGTCCAGGACGAGCCCAAACCCGCCGTTAAAGCACTTCCCGATGCCGACTCCACCGCCGTTGCTTTCAACGGCCATGGTCATTCCCCGGGCCACGTTTCCGGCAAAGTCGTGTACCGACATCTCGGCCATAATATTGCTCCCATCCTTTATATTGGAGGTCTCTCGATAGGGCGAGTCCGTACCACCGGGATCGTGGTGATCCCTGCCGATCATTACCGGACCGATTTCTCCTTCTCGGACCAGCCTGTTGAATTCGAGTGCCATTTCGACCCTGCCCGGTCCATCCGTATAGAGTATTCTGGCCTCGGAACCGACGACGAGATCGTTGTCCTCCGCATCCCGAATCCAGGTATAGTTATCGTAATCCTGTGACCGTCTGTCCGGATCGATCAACTCTTCCGCGGCTTCATCAGTCCTCCTCAGATCCTCCTTTTTCCCGGACAGACAGACCCAGCGGAAGGGGCCGTATCCGTAATCGAAGAAGACCGGTCCCATTATGTCCTCCACGTAGGAAGGAAAGATAAAGCCGGAACTCGGGTCGGAGGGGTTTTTCGCTATTTCCTCCACCCCGGCATCGTAGACCGCCTTCATGAAGCTGTTGCCGTAATCGAAGAAATAGGCTCCCCTGTCTACCAGTTCCTGAATCAGGTGGAAGTGCTTCTCCAGCGATCTATCAACTTCTTCCCGGAACTTTTCCGGGTCCTCTTTTAGCAGCTGGCGGCTTTCCTCGTAGGTATAACCCGCCGGGTGATAACCGCCGGAGTAGGCGTTGTGACAGGACGTCTGATCCGACAGTAGGTCCACGTCTATTTCGTTTTCCACCACGTAATCGAGCAAATCAACTACGTTTCCGTAATAGGCGATCGAAACCGATTTAC
>CAZNVA010000120.1:0-4251 GCA_964576335.1 uncultured Thermotogae bacterium
CCAGGAGCCCCAGCTGATTGCAGCCGTAACTCGAAAACTGAAAAACAGCCAGAAAGCCCTGAACCCCCTGGTTAAGTCCAGCCAGAGGACGAGCAGATCGACAGCCAGGATCGGGAAAGCGGTATAGGTCGCAATTTTTGCCAGTTTATCTTTATTGATTATCCTGGAGAAACCCGCTATACCGATCAAGCCCCCCACGAGTGCGGAAAGAACAAAGTGTAAAGCAACTGGCCACTCCCAGATGTGGTGTAAGCCGTTTGCCGCTTCAATTTCCATTAGGCCTTCACCTCATTTAGTTTTTTGTTTAAATAGAAGAATTTTGGGTTCGTGCCTGCCTCTTCCTGGGGCAGCGTTACCCGGTTGTTGTTTATCTCGCGCCTGATTCTGCTGCTGGGGTCGTCCAGGTCGCCGAATATCCGGGCGTCCGTCGGACAGGTATTGACGCAGGCCGGATCCTTTCCTTCCTTGACCCGGTGGATGCAGTAAGTGCATTTATCCGCGTAGCCTCCCTCCGGATTGATAAACCTTGCATCGTACGGGCAGGCCACCATACAGGCCTTGCAGCCGATACATTTGGAAAAATCTATTTTGACGAAACCGTCTTTGTCCTTGTAACTGGCTTTAGTGGGGCAGACCGAAATACACGGCGCGTTTTCGCAGTGTCTGCACTGGTCGTGTCTGAATTCCGTGTCGAGGTCGGGAAATCTACCTTGCTCCAGCTCGTGAGTCGTTAACCGAAATACTCCTTCGGGTACCTCGTTCTCTGCCTTGCACGCTACCACGCAGGCCTTACAACCGACGCATTTTTCTAGATCAACTGCAAGTCCGTAATTAGCCATTAGGAACTACCTCCTTTCTTGGCTACTTTGACGAAGTTGACACTCATACCGGCAGAGCCGGAAATCGGGTCCAGTTCGTAATCGCTCTGGAGCTCTATGTCGCTCGCTCCCTTTCCGTCCTGGCGTTCCATCTGTGGTGTGTCGTGACCAAAACCGTGGACCATGTACACGCAATCGCCCCGAATTCTTTCGGTCTTTTTGACCTTAATCGGTTTGGACCTCTTTCCGTCCTGGTTCTCGAGGACAACGTATTCCCCGTCACTTAACCCCATTTTTTCTGCCTGGTCGGAATTGATCCAGACCGCGTTTTCGGAGTCCACTTCGGAGAGCCAGGGGTTGTCCTGAGTTCGGGAAAAGGAATGGACGGGGGAACGACCGTACAATAATCTGTAGTAACCTTCGGGCGGCTCCTCCGGCTTATCATAAGAAGGAACGGGGTCAAAACCGTTCTCCTCGAGTCTGTCGGAAGATAGCTCTATTTTTCCGCTGGGCGTACCGAAGGGTGGTTTCTTACCTTGAGATTCGAAATCCTCGAGGAATGGTTGGCTCAACTGTGGTTGTTTTACCGTTCCCTTTTCCTTCATTTCTTCTATTGAAAGCCCGAGAGGCTTCAGCCTCTCGTTGAGGTACTCCTCGAAGTCATCGAACGGAAAGTATTCGCCCAGGCCAAGCCTCTCGCCGAGTTCCTTGGCAATCCACCAGCCGGGTTTTGTATTGTACATTGGCTCAACCGCAGGTTCTTTGAAGCTTACGAACGGGGTTGATTTGTGATGACCTGTAAATAGGTCGTTGTAGCGTTCCAGGTAGGTGGATTCCGGCAGGATTACGTCCGCCCACATGACGTGTTCCTGGGGCAGAATGTCTACCGCCATGTAAAAGTCCAGGTTTCGCAGCGCCTTTTTTGTCCTTTCTTTCTTAGGTGCGGAATGGAATATGTTGTTTCCAGCTACCACTAGGCCCTTAACTGGATACGGGTCCTCGGTTGCTATAGCATCAATTAGTTCAGGCTCGGCCAGGCTACCGTACAGGAACTTCTCACCTTTTTTGTCCGCTCTTTCCCTGACGTCCTCAGGAAGAGTATCCTCGCCAAGAGCACCGCCGCCTCCACTGCAGCCACCACCGGTACTTTCCAGTTTCATTGAAGGGTAAGAATAGTCCTGAACCCAGGGTGCGGCGCTGAAGTAAAATCCGCCTTCCCGGCCGTAATTACCGAGGAGGGCATTGAGTATGAAGAGAGCCCTCAACCTCTGGGTATCGTTGCCGTACCAGGAGGCCTTCCTGTTCGGCGGAACGACGGTATGTGGTCGGTACCGGGACATTTCTCTCCCGACTTCTTCGATTTTGCTCTGCTCCAGGTCGGTAACTTCGGCGGCCCACTCAGGGGTATATTCTTTCACGCCCTTTTTGAGCTCTTCGAAGCCCTTCGCGTACTTCTGGACGTAATTTCTATCGTAGCGGTTTTCTTCGATAAGCAGGTTAATCCAGGAAAGCAGCAGGGCGGTATCGGTTCCGGGTTTGATTGGCAACCAGTAATCGGCCTTGCTGGCGGCCGTCGAGAACCGCGGGTCGACGACGGTCAAACCGGCTCCGCCATCTAAAGCACTCATGAAATCGTTCATCAACGTATTGTGGGAGTTCTCGCCGATGTGATTGCCGATCAGGGTGATGAATTCCGTATTCTCCCAGTCGACGGGCATGTGCTCGCCAACCGGCAGACCAAAGGTTAGCT
Source organism: uncultured Thermotogae bacterium (assembly GCA_964576335.1). Taxonomy (GTDB): domain Bacteria; phylum Bipolaricaulota; class Bipolaricaulia; order M55B111; family M55B111; genus JAGXLP01. The sequence continues at coordinate 2,569 of CAZNVA010000120.1, forward strand.
GTGAGGCAATTTCTCTGGCCCCGAGACAGAGTGAATGGGATGGTGAACCCGTGTTAGGGCTGCCCCATGCTGCAGCGATGTGACTGAACCAGGAACCGCTAGTACAGTGGTTCAGCCAGGCAATTGATTCCGGGCCATCCCAGTTTTCGCTAACCTCCGAGAGTTTTTCCGCCGTATAGTCGAGTGCTTCGGACCAGCTGGCCTTTCGGTACTTTCCTTCGCCCCGTTTGCCCGTACTGATGAGCGGCTGTTTTAACCTGTCGGGATTGTAAACCTGTTTTACTCCGGCCTGACCCCTGGGGCACAGGTTACCCTGGCTCAGAGGATCGTTTTCATCGCCGTAAATCTTTGCCACTTTTCCGTCCGCTACTTCCGCTTTGACGCCGCAGTGCCAGTAGCACATGTCACAGTAACTGTATTTAGTTGCCGTGTCGTCCTGCCACCAGTAATTTGGCGCAGCCCTGACCTCCCTGTCCTGAAAAGTTCCCGTGCCCTGCAGTGCAAGAGCACCGGCAGTAGCTGCGGAAAGTTTGAGAAAATCACGCCTGCTGAAATCAGTCATAGGGTATTAGGACCCCCCTTATTATTAGCCATTTTCGAAACCAGCTGACTCGGAATTATTTATTTCTTCTACCAGCTCTCTGTCCGCTTCCAGACTTTCTTGAACCCACTTTGCCAGTAGGGAGTAAAAACCATGGTTCGTTTCTTCGACCACCCTGCTTTTAAACTCGTCCAGCCAGGGCTGCAGGAGTTCGTCGTAGAATTCCGCGTGTAACCTGTACTTTTTCTCGAGAGAAGATTGTGTAAGTTTGAACAAGAACTCCAGTTCGACGCTTACGTGATCGGGTTGACCCTGGTAGTCTTCGGTTTTTACCATTCCCGATTTGCTATAGAGGGAAGTTACTTTTTTGACGCTATCTCCCATTACCTCTCCGTCCAGGTAGTAAGCCCCGAACGGCTTAACCCTGGCTCCACCGGTATCGGCTACGAAGAGCCTGACGTACTCCGACTCGACTTCTCTGGCGAGTGGCTGGATGGGCCGGTCCTTTAGTGATTCCCTTACTTCTAACACCCTTTCTTCCAAACCGAGATCAAATATACGTGAAACCTTTAGCATGCCGGTAAGGAATTTACCACTGGCCAGTTCCTTGATCATGGGTTTTTCTGGATAGGAGAGACCTGATGCGGAAAGTTTATAAAGAACCGAACGCCATTCCTTCCTGTCGTACGGAGATTTGCTGGTTGAGCTGAAGTTCTCTTTCTTTTCGTCTTCAGTAGAAGTTTTTCGGTTTGAGTTCATTGTTAGCCTCAAGAAGTCCAAAAGCTTCGAGTGAACCGGACAAAAAAAAGAGGTTGTGAAATCTTTCTCATATATAATAAGGCAGCTGGAGTCTATGTCAAGACTATTATAAATAACGTGAGTTAAGTTCTGGTTGGTTGTGTAATGCCGCTGATATGGTGCAGATAACCTACAATTAGCCTTATCTAACCGGAAGAACGGCAAGAAAAGAAGTATTTAGGAGGAATGTTGAAGAGCGCAAAAAATTAGCCTTCATTGAAAACAGTAGCCTGAAGGTATTTAAAAAAGGGGGTCGGGTTAGAGCTAGTTATTTTCCAGGTTATAAACCAACTGGCCCAGCTCGCTGGATAGGTCCATCTGGGTTACCTCTATCTCTTCCGGTA
>CAZNVA010000121.1:0-4153 GCA_964576335.1 uncultured Thermotogae bacterium
AAAGCTACGGTTAAAACTTTTCTCATGGGAACAAAACCTCCGTATTTTAGTGTAATCAATGGTTTATAAATTGTAACCAATTGTTTCTATTTTATATTATACCTAAATTCTCCGAATTTAGACAGGTTTTTAGCTGGATTTCTGGATGTTTTCAGTCAAAAAAACGGCCAGACTAAGCTCGTCTTTTTTGATTGCCAGACCTGGCTACAAAAAAGATCCAACCAGCAGTGGCTGAGCCCACATTTTACTTCTGCTCCGGGTAAACAAAACGTATTTCATATTTTACGGAATTCACCGGGCTCAAGCCACCGAAAAGCCGGGAACTACGGAGACAAAATTGATATTCGCAGAGTTAGCCTATAAACTAGTTGTAGAACGTTTCGTGGCCCGACAGTCAGGGGATTTTTTACTTGTTTCGGGCTTCAAATAACCTTGTGCTAATTAATTAAGAGGTTGGCTGTCAGCATTATCAGAACGCGATAACACATAATCAGGGGGCGATTCAGATGGGGATCCGAGATTGGTTTTCTGTTGGTAGCGGTCCGGAGGAAGAGGCAACGGACAGCATAGTTCGCTATTTATGTACCTTAGATAAGGACTATAGAGATATGGACGAGTTCCTGGAAGACTTCTATGAAGTGGTTGACGAGGCGATAAAACGTTACAACGAATCGAATCCAGTCAAGGCCGACAGCCTGGATAGGGAGCAGGCCTACAAGGCCGGCGGGCGCTGGATTTACGAAGCCGATATCGAAAGACTGGACGAAGAAGGTGAAATAATTGAGGATGCAGGCGGCGGTTTTCTCCAGAGAAAATCAACTTTTAAAGTAATAGCCAGGGAGCAACCACATTACGAGATCGAGCTAAGCGGTACTGAGAGCCTCATTACTCCTTTTCTTGAGGAGTTAGAAGGAATTCTATCGGAAAAGGGGCTAAACTACGAGACTGCAACCGTGGCAAGACCTGGTTTGGGTAAAGCTAAAAATACCGAATCCGAGCCTGCCTGATCTTTTCTAAATTAATTACAAAAGCATGTAGATTCATTTGGATTATTAATATTTTGAGACCAAGCCATAATAACCGACAAACGGATAAACCAGGGGTGAACTATGAATTCTTCGAACTTATTTAATTCAGTCTGGGACCTCCTGCAGAAGCCGATATTTACCGTTAGCGGACAGGGCATTTCAATAGTCTCCTTCGTCTATTTCATCGTAGTTATAGGGTTATCGGTAATTCTTTCTCGTCTGCTTGTTCGGTTTCTGAAAAGAAACGTTTACTCCCAGTCAGAAATCGAGAGGGGTGCTCAATACACCCTCTCCCGGTTGGTACGGTACATAATAGTTACCGTAGGTTTCCTCATAGCCCTGCAGATGATTGGCTTTGACCTGTCGGTTCTCGCCGTATTCGGTGGGCTATTCGGTGTCGGTATCGGGTTTGGCCTCCAGAACATATTTTCAAACTTCGCTTCGGGAATAATCCTGATGATCGAACGGCCAATTCAGGTCGGTGACACGGTGGAGCTGGACGGCATCCTCGGGAAGGTCGAGGAAATCAGGTTCCGGGTGGCTGTAGTAAATACTTTTGATAACGAGTCGATCATCGTTCCAAATTCTCACCTGGTAAGCGAGGAGGTCACAAACTGGTCCTATGGGGGCGACTCTAGCCTTCGGCTTCGCATACCGATAGGCGTCGATTACGGTACGGATATTCAAACCGTCGAGGAGATTCTACTGGAAATTGCGGACGAAGAAGAAAAGGTAATGCAGAATCCGGAACCACAGGTATTCTTCAAAGAACACGCGGATTCTTCGCTCAACTTCGAATTAAGAGTCTGGATACCTTCCCCCCAGGAGAGAATACAGGTAAGGGACAATATCAGAAGGGAAATCGACCGCCGTTTCAACGAAGCCGGAATCGGCATACCCTTCCCGCAAACGGACGTCCACTTCTATCCTCAGCAAGGAGAAATCAGCGTTGAAAGCAAGTGACAAAATATGAAATCCATGGTCTTCCGGGGTGGCTCGGAAATTGCACGAGATCGGAACCTAGATGAGCTGAGTGAGCTCAGGGATAACGAGGAGTTCAAATTCTGGCTCGACGTCGGAGCCGATGATTTTAACCCCAAAGGTATAGAAAAGATAGGGAAAAAGTTTGAACTCCACAAACTGACTATAGAGGACGTACTTACGCGCGGCAGCACCCCGGTGGTAGACCCGTTCGAAGATTACCTCTACATCCTGGCGAGCGCGCTTCCCGGAGAGTTCGAACCCGGTGAACTCGAAACGAGACAGCTCTCGATGGTTCTGGGGCGAAACTACCTTCTCACATTTCACCGAAAAGGGATCAGGGCAATAGATAAAGCGGAGGAAAAGTTTCTCGACAGCCCGGACGACTACTTCGGTCGGGGCGCTGACCACATGGTCTATCGGATTCTGGACAATGTCGTGGAAAATCACTTTCCGACCCTGGAAAGGATCGAGGACAAGATAAACAGACTCGAGGACGAAGCGATAGCTGACCCGGATGAGGAACTATTCGGCGAGATAACTGACCTCAGGGCCGACCTTATCGAAGTCCAGCGAACCACCGCCCCGCAATGGGAAATGGCCGCTAAACTCGCCCGGGCCGAGACCCCGTTCATTTCCGAGGAGCGGAAAATTTACTTCCGGGATCTCCGGGACGATCTCGCCCGGATAAGCGACCTGTTGACTAACTACCGCGATTTGGTCGCGGGAACCCGGGATGCCTACATGACTTCGGTCTCAAATCGAATGAACGAGATCATGCAGACGCTGACAATCGTGGCCACGATTTTCATACCACTTACCTTTATTGCCGGAATATACGGAATGAACTTCGAGGTCATGCCCGAGCTGGGCTGGGACTGGGGCTATTTCGGCGCTTTAGGAGTCATGGGGCTCTCGGCCGCCGGTATGCTCTACTACTTTAAACGCAAGGATTGGTTTTAGTTCTTTCTCAATTCTTTCCCCTTTATAAACATAACATGATCTTTATCGGAAAGTTCGTTGCAGACGAACTGTCGGCCAGGCACGGGGACCTGGCCTGCTTGCGGTGCGAACATTCCGGGCGGGCACGGGGACCCGCCCTACTGAGGTCGCGTACACATATACACAATATAGCACCAGCCCCATATTAAACACACAGTAAACCCGTTCCCATTTTTAAATAAACAGTAGCCCCGGTCCCCGCGCCGGGGCGGAAAGACAGCATACCTGGAAAAAGCCACCTACCTATCGAATATTTGAAGTGGTGAAAGAATTGAGTTCTTCAGTACCTATACAAATAACTGCTCCGAAAGCGATACAGAAAGGGTCAACGCCCACAGGATAAGCGTTCTCCCCTCCAACAATAACCACCTCGAAAACTTCCAGCGAAATCCAAACGGACTATTTCTTGCAAGGAACTCTTTAACAGGATAACCTCATTATTAAATGTAGTTCCAAGGGGTTTACTATGTCCTACACGGTCTGGCTTCCTTTTATCGTTTTCGCCCTCTGTTTTCCGCTTTACCACACCGTTTACCTATCTCTGACGCAAAGAAGGCCAAAAATAACCAAAAAGGGTCGCATAAATTCCTGCATAGCCTCCTGGCTCGAGAGCACTTTCGAGAAGGGTCAATACCTGCTCGTGGTCCACCAGATCAGAAACATGATAATGAGTATTACCTTCCTCGCGTCAACAAGCATCTTACTTGTGGGCTTCCTGTTGACGTATGGATTAACTGATGTAGCTCAAGGGAACGGTCTTACCGCCTCCGGAACAATTGATTATCCCGGCTGGCTTACCCTCTTTACGTTAACTTATTCCTTCCTCAATTTGTTGCTGGCGCTTCGCCACCTCAACAACCTTACCGTCTTGATCCGCGCTGACCCCGAGAAGCTGGAGGCCATAGAAGACAAATCCGCTTCTTCTTATCTGGAAAAGTTATACGTTAAAGGGAGCCAGCGCTACATGATCGGCAGAAGAGGTTTTCTTTACGCCATGGTCGTGTTATTTTGGTACGTTGACCTCTGGGTATTTATCGCTTTGACGGTGCTGCTTACCTTTACTCTTTCTTATCAACACGACTTTTAACGCCAAACCCCAAACCACCTGTCTAAAATCCCATCACCTTAGGTATAATATATAA
>CAZNVA010000122.1:0-4043 GCA_964576335.1 uncultured Thermotogae bacterium
GCGGTTAACGGGTTGCCGCCGAAGGTGCTTCCGTGCAGGCCAGGTGAAAACTCCATGTCTTCTCGGACGACGGAAGCTCCGATGGGGGCTCCTCCCCCCATGGCCTTGGCGAGTGCCATGACGTCCGGTTTTATTCCCCAGTGGTCGCCGGCAAACATCTCACCGGTTCTGCCGAATCCCGTCTGGACTTCGTCCAGAACGAGCAGTACTCCGTTGTCGTCACAGATTTCCCTGACGCCGGTTAGGTAACCCTCCGGGGGAGTATGGATTCCGCCTTCCCCCTGGATCGGTTCGAGCAGAACTGCGGCCGTTTCCTCCGAGATCTCCTCCTCCAGTTTATCCAGGTCACCGTATGGTACGTGGCTGAACCCGGGAACCAGCGGCTTAAACGGCTGGCTGTACTTGCGTTTCCAGGTGGCGCTGAGCGAACCGAGCGTTCTACCGTGAAAGCCACGCATCGTCGCAATTATCTCCTTCTTTCCCGTATGATGGCGCGCGAACTTGAGGCTGGCTTCTATGGCCTCGGTCCCCGAATTACAGAGAAAGGACTGGTTCAAACCTTCCGGAGTGATTTCGGCCAGTTTCTCCAGGAGTTCGGCCCTGACCTCGTTGTAGAAGTAGGCCGGAGAACAGGTCATCAGTTCTTCTGCCTGGTCCTTTATCGCTTCGGCCACGGCTTCGTTTCCGTGACCCACGGCCGCAACCCCTATACCGGTGGTCAGGTCGAGGTACTCGTTGCCGTCCGCGTCGTACACCTTCGTTCCGGAACCCCTGACGAGCTGCAGATCCTGGCGCGAATAGACGCCGGTCGAAAACCTGTCTTCTTTCTCGAAAACGTTCATTGTATTCACCTTTTACCTCTATCTAAGAAATTTTCGTTCCTCCGCCGTTGAAGGCCTTGGTCACCGGCTGTTTTCCGGTTCCGTCGCCCAGTACCACGGAGCTTACCCCGTTTTCAATCGCTTCCCCCGCTCCCATCAACTTCTTTTCCATCCGGCCCTCGGCGTACTCTTCCGAATATTCCTCTACTTCTTCTTTATTGATGCTTTCGACCAGGCTCTCGTCGTCGTCGACGTTCTTCAGCAGGCCGGGTACGTCGGACAGTAAAAGCAACTTGTCAACGGAAAAAGCACTTGCGACTTCCGCTGCTGCCCTGTCACCGTCCACGTTCACTGCCGTCCCGTCAAAAGTGACGGCAGGGATCGTCAATACCGGACTGTAGCCGGCCGAGATTAATGCTTCCACCGGTTCCTTGTTTACCTGCTTGATTATTCCGCTGTGCTCCCCCCTGAGAACGACTTTCTTGCCGTCCTTCTTGATTTTCAGGCTAGATTTCCGCTTGCACTCCAGCACCCTGCCGTCCAGGCCGGAGAAGCCGAAGGCATCCACTCCCAACTGCTGCAGCTCCTCGACGATAAACTTGTTCATCTTGCCCGGATAGACCATGTTGATCAGGTCGACAGTTTCCTCGTCCGTGTATCGGCTGGTATAGCCGGAGACGGACTCGACGAACCTCGGGGGATGGCCCAGCTCCTCGGAGATCCTGTCCAGTTCGTGCGACCCGCCGTGGAGCAGGATCCAATCCTCGTAACCGGCGAGGTCCGCGAGAAAGCTCTCGTAATCTATTTTGTCGCTACCGCCTATTTTTACTACGAACATGAATACCCCCGTGTTTAAATTGGATGCAGGCCGGTCCGTTCCAGGCCGGCGGTTTCTTCGTAACCGCAGGACAGGTTGGCGGACTGAACTGCCTGGCCCGCCGCTCCTTTAACCAGGTTGTCGATGGCTGCCATCAGGACCAGTCGTTCGTCGCGCTGGCCGAGTTCGAAGCCTATCTCCACCGTATTGGTTCCGTTGAGCAGTTTCGGCTCCGGATAGCGGTAGAGTCCCTTTCGCTCGTTGACGAACCTGACGAAGTGCTCGTCCTCGTAGTGTTTTCTCAGTGCCTGCCAGACGTCGCCGAGTCCCGGGACTTCCTCATAAAGCACGTGAATTGTGCTGAGAATGCCTCTTACGGTCTCCACGCCGTGCGGCGAAAAGGAGACTTTCGTCCCGAGTTCCTGTTCCATTTCGGCCGTATGCCTGTGCCCGGTGGGTTTGTAGCTTCGGACGACGCCGCGCCTTTCCGGGTGGTGGCTTCCGGGATTGACCTTTGCCCCGCCCGCGGAGGAGCCGACCTTGGAATCGACGGCTATCCGAACTATTCCCTCGCCCAGTTCCGAGATGATCGGGTAAAGCGGGACTATTGCCGCCGTTGCCGTACAGCCAGGTGAAGCAACGTAATCGGCCTCGGCAATTTCGGCCCTGTGCAGTTCCGGTAACCCGTAGGTGAATTGCTCGTTCAACTCTGGAGCCACGTGTTCCTCCCCGTACCAGTACTCGTACTCGTCCGGGCTGTCCAGCCTGAAGTCGCCGGAGAGGTCGACGATCTTCTCAGAAATCGGCAGGTAATCCTCCATCAGCTCCATCGATTTACCGTGAGGCAGAGCGGTAAAGAGTAGGTCCAGATCGGTGAACTCCGAGGTCAGGTCGTCCGGCGTTATGAAGCTCAGCTCGGTTTTGTCCCTCAAGTTGGGGTGAAGCTTGCTAACCGATCTGCCGGCGTTGCTCCTGGAAGTTACCGCAACCAGCTCTATCTCCGGGTGGTTCAGAAGAATCCGGATTAGCTCTCCTCCGGTATAACCGGATCCGCCGACTATCGCAGCTCTTCTGGTTTCCGTCATCTTGCCTCGCCCTCCCCGACTTCCTCGACGTAGTCAATTATCCTTCCCGGTATGTCGACTCCAGTGGGCTCGATGCTGTTCTTGAATTCCACGGTGTAGTTGACCTCCGCCACCGTCAAGCCGTCCTCGCCTTCCAGCAGGTCCACGGCCAGGATCCCTCCGCCGACCGCTTCCGATGCCTTCCGGCAGATACGGTCTATCTCGTCGGTGACCGGACAGTTCTTTGCCTCGCCGCCCTGGGCGGTGTTGGTGATCCAGTGGTCGGACTCGCGGTAGATCGCCGCTATCGTCTCTCCACCGACGACGAAGGCCCTGATGTCGCGGTTCGGTTTGTCGACGTACTCCTGGATGTAATAGATCTTGTGGTAGTAGGAGCCGAGCTGGCTTTTGTGCTCCAGCACTGCCTCGGCCGATTCCCGATCGTTAACCTTGGCAAGCAACCTGCCCCAGGAACCGGTAACGGGTTTTAACACGACGGGGTAACCCATCGCCTCTATTCCCTCCAGTGCGCTCTCCTTGGTAAAGGCGACTTTGACTTTCGGAGTCGGAACGCCCGCGTCCTGCAGTGCCTTGGTCGTTGCGATCTTGTCCCCGCAAATCCTCGCGGTCTCGTAGGAGTTGACCGTGGGAACGTCGCCGTTTTCAAACAGGTTCAGTATGTAGAGGGCACGCGAGTGAGAGACGTCCCGTTCCAGCAGGACGTCCAGATCGTAACTTTCGTCGAAGTCAAAGACGAGTTCACGACTATCCACCCGGCTGACCTCGTGACCGCGCTCCTCCGCTTCCTTGATTAACTTCTTTTCCTCCACCCTTATCCGGGAGAAGAGCAGTCCAATATTTAAGCTAGACATCTGTCTTGAGTAACCTCCTCGGAAACTTTCACCTGCTCGACCGTGTAATCGAGCAGTTCCGCGGCTATATCGCGGTCGATTACCTTCATTGATTCCTTGAACTCCATCGAACAATTCACTTCGTTGATCAGCAGTCCGCGCTCGCTTTCCAGCAGGTCCACGGCCAGGGCACCACCCCCAAATACTTCGCTCGTTGCCTGAACGATCTCCTCCAGTTCGTCCGTCAGAGGGTAAGCCCTGGATTCCCCGCCCCGGGCCGCGTTGGTTATCCAGTGGTCCGATTCCCGGTAAGCAGCACCGAGGACGTCCTGATCCAGCACAAAGGCCCTGATGTCCTTGTTCCCCGTCTCGACGAAATCCTGAACGTAGTAGATGGAATGGAAGTGCGAATCCAGCTGGGACTTGTGTTCCAGGGTGGCTTCCGCCGATTCCCTGTTATCTATTTTTGAGACCATCCTGCCCCAGGAGC
>CAZNVA010000123.1:0-4030 GCA_964576335.1 uncultured Thermotogae bacterium
AAAGGAAGCCGATATCGATTTTCGATCTATTTACATCTATTCCCGTTACGCTTCCCGTTATCAAAGCATCAGCCCCCACTAAGCGGGAGGCGCGGGCCAGGTCGGAATCGTTGTCGGGATTAAGTCTTTGCTCGTAAAGGACGTCCTCAATCCTTTCTCTTTCCAGAACGTTAAAGCCATTGTTTACTAATTTTTCAGTGAGCATGTCGGCAACGCCGCCACTAACGTTGGCAAAGCCGGAGTTGCTCCTGTCTTCGAAGCTGATTACCGCAACGTTTAATTTGCTCCGTGCCTCTCCTGTTGCTGGCTGGCTGACGTCAATTGTTCTCGTTAAACTGTTGTTATCCTCGTTCGTCTCGTCTACCCGGTCGAAGGGGTCGTCCGCAACTACCTTTACTTCGTGACGACCGGCTTCGGCAACCCAGGTAAATTCAACTTCCTCGCTTTCACCGGAATCAAGACCGAAGGGTATTGATTCTCTATCCAGCCTACTACCATCAACGTATGCCCGAACGTAAAATCTATTTGTGTCCCGGTTTCCCCGATTAGTAACCCTCGCTCTCAGCTCGACCTCTTCCCCGGGCCTGGGGCCAGAGGGACTAAATTCCAGACTCGATATCATGAGATCAGGTTGAGATAGGGCTATTACCGAGGTACCAGGTAGCAAAAATATGGTAATAGCCATCAACGAAACTGCTAACACGAATCCTTCCCGATTCCTGATTTTTCCATTCATCCTCTCACCTCCTGAAGAAGTTATACTCCAATCCGACTGACATGACAATATTCTTTAACCTAAAAGGATGGAAGAAAACGGGGATAAAATCAGTTACTGGATAAAATTACTGCGAAAAATCATACTTTTCGGATTATATTTGACAAACCATTCCGTTTCCCCATAATGTAAATTAAGTGGGGCTACCGATAATTATCCAGAAGTTACTATTAGTTCTTTTAACGGACTTCAAAGGGGTCCAGGAGGCCCGAAACTGTTGCTGTGTTAATGGTTTTTCTTGGACGGGCTAAACCCGGACAAACTGGGTTTATCCCTGCTTATTTGGTCCAAGAACTCAAAAGGGGTGGAATTTAAATGACAAGGCTGGGCAAAATCGTCGTTTATGGCTCTATTTTGGTTCTGGTAGGAGGCTTGCTGTTCGTGGGGATTAGCTTCAACAACCGGATCGGTTCCCTGAACAGTGATACCGAATCAGTGCAAAAACAGCTGGAAGAAATCAAGGGAAGCAACAGCTCTCAGGCTGAAGCTATATCCAACCTTCAGGAAGGTCAGAGCGGGCTTCAGGAAAGGTTTGCTGGTATAGAAGGTTCAGTGAACGAATTTCAGGCGCGAATTGCCGAGCTGGAATCGAACCTGGATCAACAGGTCGGGGAGCTGGAATCCAGGACGTCGGAACTGGAGAAAAACATAGAAGGACTGGACCTCGATATAGGTAGCGTTGGAGAAAAACTTGCCAGCTTAACGGATAACTACACGGAACTGAGGAAAATTACGGGAAATTTGACCGAGGAACTACAAGCAGCCAGAAAAAACTTCGACCAGAAGCTATCGACTTTAAAGAGTCAGGGAGAAGAGACAAGTTCCAGGGTCAATACCCTTAAAGCAAATCTGATGGGAAGAATCGATAATTTGGGATCTCGCTCCTCGGAGTTGCAGGAAAAACTGGAGGCTCAGAGAAAAGACCTCGTCTCACTGCAGGAAGAAGTTTCGGGCCTGAAGAACTCTCAGGAGAGCAACTCGAGCGAGCTTAAGGGGTTGCGCGAAAGTTATCGGGAACTCTCCGGCAACCAGCAGGAACTGGTAAAGAGAATTGAAGGTATTACGAAAGACCTGAAGAACGTCACGGATAAATTTCAGAAAGACCTGGAAGGTATCCGAGAATCATCCAGCAAAAGGAATGAGGAACTTACTTCCCGAATCAGTTCCCTGGAAGACGGTTTGAAAGGGCTCGTTACCCGCGTGGATTCACTGGAAAGTACCCAGAAGAGCTCAAAGGCGCAACTCGAAGAGGAACTTGCAGCGATTAAGGACGAGCTGATCGGGGTCAACCAGGGGCTCAAAAAGGAAATCTCCAGCGTCAGGGACAAAAACTCATCGCTGGAGAGTTCATTGTCGGGGGTAAAAGGACAACTTGAGCAAGCAACGGCTAAGCTTGACGAGAGGTTGAAGGAGCTAAAAAACAGCTCCAGTTCAGAAGACGAAACCTTAATGAACAAGATAACCGAGCTCGAGTCCAGAAACAAGGATCTGCAAAACCGCATTTCCGAACTGCGGACAAGCGTGGACGAAAGGCTGGCTGAATTACAGCAGGAAAACGAAGAGCTAAAAAATAGAGTGGGCGACCTGGAGTCCGAGCTCTCCTCGCTTGCTTCGACACAGGACGATTTAAGCTCGATGGTCCGGAAAGAGGTCAACCAATTGAAGGAAAAAGACGGGGAATTGAGTGAACGAATTGCTGACCTGGACGGTAGACTGCGGGATAACCTGGCTCAGCTTTACGAAGTGGATGCGGAGCTGAGAAGCAAGTTAAACGAATTTATTGACGAAACCGGGAAGTCACTGGAGAATACGAGCCGGAAGTTAAAAAGACTGGACGAGGAGACGGGGTCGATCGCAAAGCAAATGGTTCAGACCAACCAGGAACTAAAGAACCAGATAAACACTGCCATGGAAAGGGAGTCCAGCCTTCAGGATAGAATAGACGGACTCGAGCAAAAATTAGAAGATCAGATCGGAGAACTTTCCCAAAAGGATGGAAAAATAACGGAAGAAATTTCCAGTCTACAAAACGACCAGGAAGAACTCGCAGCAAACGTTTCCGGCTTGTCGAAGAAGCAGAAGTCGTTAAAACAGAACATCGACGGGCTCACGCAGAGGCTAAATTCCCAGATAAGTTCGTTAAAGGAGATAAGAAAGACTATCAACTCCCGCCTGGATGAGCTCAACTCCCGCCTGGATGAGAGAATGAAGGAATTGCGGGGGGATATTAATGGGCTGGACGAGGAAAAAGTCAGCAAGAAATGGGCCACCCAGCGCATAAGGAGTTACTTTAACGACCAGTTCTCGGAACTTAACTCGACGCTGAGCGAAAGGATTTCGACCCTGCAAGCCTCGATGGAGAACTTCAAGGTTCTTAAGAACAGTCTCTATTCCAGATAATTGACGCAATCAAGGACCAGCTGATTCGCCCCCGGTAACTTACGGCAGCGAGTCAGCTGGCCCTTTAATGGCTAATGCCCTGAAACCCCTCAAAGTTAATTAAGGCAAAATTATTTCGGCGGATCGATTTTTTACCCCAGTATCCCCTCTTTAATTATTTCCTCGTAGCCTTTGCTCATCACCGGACTTTTCAGAGCCGTGACTACCTCCTTGGGGGAGAACCAGCCGAGTTCCTTGATTTCGTGGCTTGGTCTGATTGCATCCATTTCTCCGGAGACACTTGCCAGGTAATAAAATACTACCCACTGGTGGCTATTACTCGCTCCGATTGAGCTAAAGACGTTGACCAGCTGACCTATTTCCGGCTCGACCCCTACCTCCTCCCTGACCTCCCTTTTCACGGCTTGAGCAGGAGGCTCTCCGTAAACCAGAAAGCCTCCCGGGAGCGTCCAGCTATCCCTGTTGTAGCCCCGGGAAGGTTTTACCATCAGGACCCTGCCTTCTTCTTCGTTTCTGATGACCGCCTCAACAACTATGCGGGGTAGTGACAGGTCCACGGCCTTTCTAACCGTCGGATCCACGTCGTTCAGTAGCGGTACGTCTTCCTTGTTGATCCACTGGCTTGGGTGGTTTGTCAGTTCCGGTTCCGAGAACAGCACTTCTTCAGTCCCAATTACCATCTTTCCCTTGGGCTCGATCGAAAACGGAACCTCTTCTCTGGTTACGGGAAACCGTAACTTCCCCTCTTTTTCCACCAAATATATTTTCCCGTCCGTTTCGATGTAGTATTGGGTCATGATTCTAATCCAGAATAGTTTAAATCAGAATCCCCCGGAAGGCAACGGGTCCGTTAAC
>CAZNVA010000124.1:0-3982 GCA_964576335.1 uncultured Thermotogae bacterium
TTTTCAAATACCTTTTACGGAGTAACTTATTCTTTTCAGCTGATCCAGAAAAACCGCTCAATTCAGGTCTGAAGTGTTTTAGAGAAATGAGTTTTAAGAATTCCTACCAGCGAATTTCCACCAGACCGGGAGACAACATTCGGAGCGGTTTCCAACTTCTCAGGGCAAATTAGTTTTTAAGACGGTTGGAATTGGATTATAATTGCGCAGTTAGGTGAGGAATAGAGAAGATCGAGCCAAGATATTTCCACCCATACCAAAGAAATGAGTTTAAGGTGGTTGAAAATTAATGAAAGCAGAAAAACTTATCGCGGGGAAAAGCGTACTCGTATTCGCCCCCCACAATGACGACGAGATCCTTGGCGCCGGCGGCTTGATGCAGAGGTACCTGGAATCGGATGCTTCCGTCAAAGTAGCCGTTATGACCAACGGGGATGGCCAGGTTCGCAGACCCAACTTCCTTCCTTTCTTTCGGGCTGATTTCATCAAACTAGGCTACAGACGTCAAAATGAGACGGTCGAAGCCATGGATTACCTCGGGTTGAGCGAAGACGAAGTGAGTTTCCTCGGGTACCCAGACCGGGGGCTGAGCCCGATGTGGACAAACCACTGGAAAAGTGAGGATCCCTACTTTTCCAGGTACACGAAAACTGACCACTCGCCCTACGATAACAGCTATACCGAAAACGCACCTTACTGTGGCTCATCCGTGGTCAAAGACGTCAAGCAGTTGCTCCTGGATTACGAACCGGACGTGGTATTCCTCCCCCACCCCAACGATAGCCACCCTGACCACTGGGCGACAAACGGTTTCGTTCTCTACGGGCTAGAAAAGCTAAAAAGTGAGGGTTACGAGCAATTTGAAGACACGAAGATGCTCAGCTACCTGGTACATAGCGTCGGGTTCCCCTGGCCGCGCGGTCAGTTCCTCGATGCTTCGCTCAAGGAACCTTCGAACCTGAACGATCTGGATACCAGGTGGGTCAAAGTCCCTCTTCGCTTCCGGGAGAGGCTGCATAAACTGAGGGCCATCAGCAAGTACCGGACTCAAAACCAGCTGATGCGCAAGTACCTGGTTAGCTTTGCCCGGGCAAACGAACTTTTCGGGGTAGTCCCGGGATTAAGCCTGAACCACTCCGTTGAATACCAGGACACTCCGGTGCCCTCCAGCGACTTCGTGTTAAACGAAGAGGAGAACGAGCCCTTTCTTTCTTACCTCGACCCCAAAAGAAAAAGCCGAATGGCGACGATAAAACGTTATCCGGACTTAAAATCCGTTACCCTTGTAAAAAACACTGAGTCCATAAAACTGGGTATAGAATTCTTCAACCGCTATAGACCGGGCAACGAAATCGGGATAACGTTGAAACCGCTGGGCTCCAGCGGAGCGGGTAACCAGCCAGGAGAATCACACACGTTTAAGTTTCACCGGAAAAGCCTTTATCACAACGGCTCAAAGGTAAAAACCGGCCAGAATTTCGACTTCGAAAGCAAGAAAAAATCCTACAGCTTGTCGATCCCGCTAAACAGGATAAATTCTCCTAAAAAACTAATTCTGAGTATAACGCTCGGTCGAAAGGACGTGACGTTCGCAAGAAGCGCAAACAGACTCGTAAAGCTTAGCTAGGAACTTAAACTATCTTTTTCGTATAAATGATTGATCTGGAAGTGCGGAATTGATTTTTTTCGGCAAGTATTACCGGGTATCCGTTTTCCCGTTCAAAGCCCAGGGACTGAAAGAAACTGCTGGCCCGCCTCGCGTTTTTGCGTACCCTTACGTGAACACCGGAAACTCCCTCGTCCCTTAAGAGAGCAAAAAATTTTTCGGCAAGCTCGGTACCTAACCCCTGGCCTCTTGCGCCCTCCGATATATTTACGTGAAAGTGAGCTGGATACCCTGAAGGAGGCGAACTTCTCAACCCCCCGTGAGCGGCAACGTAAAGGAAGGATCCCAGGTACCTCACCTCACGCCAGCCAACCTCTCCCCGGAACAGAGCCCGCACTATCGCCCGGGGGATCACCCTGGCCCCTTTCACCCACCTGCAGCGGGTCGAATCAAAACAACCCGAGAGGTAACCGACCACCCCGGCCGACGTTTCCGCCACCAGCAGATGTTCCGGCTCGTACCTCACGTAATACTCGGTCAGTAAATCCGCCACCAACTGCAGGTCAGAACGGGGATAACCAGTTACCGTAGAGGTAGCAATCTCTCGTACTTGCTCTCGGTCCTCGCTTTTGAATTTCCTGATAACCTTTTTCAATATTCACCTATTAAACTCGTCAGAACCGGACTTTTCCGGGGCCGCTCTAACGCTTGTTTGAAGTGTTCAAACCTAAATATCATGCGGGGATTCAACCATTAACCCAAATTTTGGCAAAAGAGCCGCGTTTGCCGTTATACCTGATGGTTCAAACTGATTAAAAAAGGGGGAAACCTTGAAATACCATCAATTATCCGTTTTTTCCGCGTACATCTTTTCGTCCGCTGCCTTTAGGACATCTTTTACTTCCCTGTTGCGCTCCGGGTCCCATTCCTCTATTCCTATTGAAAGCCCGAGGGGGAAGGATATGAGATCGTTTTCCTGGTTCCAGCGGTCAATGAGGTCCTTTATCCTGCCGGCTACTTCTTGGGACTTTTTCAGGCCCTCCGGCAAAAGGAGCAGGAACTCGTCTCCCCCGTACCGGACCAGCAGATCCGCCGACCTGATGTTCTCATCCATCAGTTCGGCAATCTCTTTTAGTACTTCGTCACCGGTAAGGTGGGAGTAACGGTCGTTTACCTGTTTAAAGTCGTTTATATCCATCATCAATAGACTTACCGGGTGCTGGTACCTTTTACCTCTTTCGATCTCCCGGTGAACCGACTCATTGAAATAACGCCGATTGTATAGGCCGGTAAGGGGGTCCCGTACTGCTTTTTCCCTCAGTTCGTCCTCCAGCCTGACACGCTGAACTTCCTCCCGCAGCCTGTCGGCGAAGGTCTCCAGAAAGGTCAGATCGACTTCTTCGAAGGCCGCCTTACGGGTAGAAAAAAGCTGGAGAACTCCACTATCACCAAGGGGCAGGCTTAAAAAGGATTCGTAACTCCCTGCAGGAAGGGTAAATCCGTCCCCGTTTTCCAGGGAACCATTCAACGGCCCACCTTTTTCCAGAGTTCGCCCTGCTATTGAACCCTCGAGGGGCACCTTGCTTCCTTTTTCGGCAATTTTTTCCGGGAAAGAACATTTCAAAACCAGCTCTCCATCTTCCTTTACCAGTAAAAGGCCGCTGTCGTAACCAAAAAGTTCTCGCACGCTATCAGCCAGGGGGCCACAGAGGTCTGCAATTCCTTCCTGGCGTCTCAACTCTTCCGTAATAGCGTGAAGTTCCTCGAGTCGGTGCTTCTGCCCCTGAAGTTCTTCCGTCTTTAAAGTCTTCTCTATACCAACTGAGGCAAGGGACGCAAAACTTTCTACTGGCCTGAGCCGCTCCGGGTCGGGCACGAGGCCGTCCTCCGGGTCGTCAACGGAAACCTGCCCGATAATCCCCTCATCCCTGTATAAGGGAATATAGAGGGAGTCATCGGGATGCCAATCAAGCGTCTCCTCCTCGGAAAGGTAACTCTTTACCTCCGATTGTCCGCCATAGTCGTCCCAGCGATCGTCATGTGGAACGTAATAGGAATTGCCAAGGCGATATTTCCGATCGAACTTTCTCAGATCAACTTCCGTACCGGTAAGATCCTCCTCCAATTTTTCCGCCCGCGCCTCGGATATCCCACCGTAATCGTAATACTTCACCCGAGCCGGTTCCGGATTTTCGGGGTCGATCGGCCGGTCAAAAACGGAAATCACTGCTCTCTGAAAAGTGGTCGTCTCGATCACGGCTTCCAGAGTCTTTGCAAGAACCAACTCGGTACTTTCCGGTGACAGTACCTCTCTACTGAGGTTTAATAACTTTTCCCGTTGTCTGAGCTGGGCTGATTCTTCCTTGTAAGTTTCCC
>CAZNVA010000125.1:0-3980 GCA_964576335.1 uncultured Thermotogae bacterium
AAAACGCTCGGGCCGCTATCCATCCACGCCTGCGAAATGACAATGGACCTGATGGGCAAGGAAATGGACGATTTCGTCGACCTCTTCGACGGAAAACTGGGAGTATCAGGATTTTTGAACGCAGCAGAAGACAAACAGGTAATTTTCGTCTGAGGTGATATCCTATGAGCGAGGACTACAATCCGGACAAGGTAATTGACTCTCGAGAAGCAGCCTGTCCCGGCCCGCTGATGGACTTAATTGGTCAGGTAAAGAGCGCCGAATCGGGAGAGGTTCTGGAACTAAAGACGACCGACGAAGGTTCAAAGAACGACGTACCGGACTGGTTGGACAAAGCTGGTCATGACCTACTCGAAGTCGTCGACCAGGGAGATTACTGGAGTATCTACGTGGAGAAATCATGAGCACGAAGATATGCGTAGTAGGCGGCGGTTCTGGCGGTACAATAGTGGCAAACCGGCTCGCCGACAACCTCAGACCCGAACTGGAATCGGGTGAAGTTGAAGTCGTGGTACTAAACGATACGCCCTACCAGCTTTACAAACCCGCTACTCTTTACATGGCTTTCGGCAGGAGCGAGGTTTCGGAGGTCAAACGGCCGGTAGAAGAGTTATTGGATCCGAGAGTTACGTTCAGGCAGAAAAAAGCGGTCAGCATCAACCCGGAAGACAAGACTCTGGACCTGGCGAGCGGCGAAACCTGCAACTACGACTACGTCGTACTGACGACGGGTTCAAAACTCGCCATGGGCGACGTTCCCGGTCTGAAAGAAGCAGGACACCACTTTTACGGTCCGGAAGGTTCAGCAGAGCTGAGAGAAGAGCTGGCGAACTTCGAAGCAGGTAAGATCGTCGTCAGCGTTATCGGCGTCCCCCACATGTGTCCGGTTGCTCCCATGGAATTTGCTTTCCTCGCGGACGACTGGTTCAGGACTCGGGATAAACGGGACGACGTCGAGATCGTGTACACTTACCCGATGAACGACATCTTTGGGATGGACCCGATAGCGGACTGGGCCAGACCACTGATGGAAGAACGGGACATCAAGACGGAAACCCTCTTCAACCCGGAAAAAATCGACCCGGACGAGAAGGTAATTCACACCGTCGAGGGCAGCGAGATGGACTTCGACCTGCTGGTCGCCATACCACCACACAAAGGAGACGAGTTAATTAAGTCCGCCGATCTCGGAGACGGTGAATGGGTGGATACCAACCAATATACTCTCGAAGCGGAGCGGGCGGATGACGTCTACGTTATCGGTGACGCTGCCGACGTGCCGACCAGCAAGGCCGGAAGCGTTGCCCATTACGAAAGCGGCGTCGTCGCGGATAGACTGGCGAGCCAGGCCAGGGGAGAAACGCCGACGGCCCGGTACGACGGGAAGACGGTCTGCTTCGTCGACGGAGTGGACGGGGACAAAGCCACGTTCATTCAGTTCGAATACGGCGAAGAACCGGACCTGCCCGAGGAATCGAAGCTAATCCACTGGGCCAAACATTCCTACAACGAAGCCTACTGGCTGACCGCCAAAGGACTTTTGTGAGGTGATTTCATGAGCAACTCTCAATCAGGAGATACGGCAACGGTCGAGGTAAACGAGGAACTGAAGCAGGCCATCGAGGAAAACCCGGAAGCCCTGGCGGGGTTTATCCAGAGACTTGACCTGGTCAACGAGGTACTGGACGTAGCGGACCTGGGGATCAGCGCCATGGACGACGAAATGGTTACGACTCTGGTCGGCATGGCCACCAGGCTGGGCGAGCTGGTTGATACAGCTGCCGACCCGGGGACGGTAAAGGGGCTGGATCGGCTGCTCGGGGCGACCCGGGAAGCGTCCGACACCGACAACCTGCCGGACTCCACCGGCATCATGAGCTTGATGGGTTCGCTGAACGACCCGGAAGTAAGACGGGGTATCAGCTTTCTGCTGGTTCTGGCAAAGTATCTGGGAAAATCGCTGGAAGAATAGAAGGGTAATCAAAATAAAGGAGGACGGGGTCAGCGTCCTCCTTTTCATCTTTATTTTCTGAATCCAACTTTATTGACTCTAGTTTAATAATTCCCCTGCACCCTGGGAGCAAACTCCCGAACTTTAATCGTTATCCCCCTCAACCGGGACCACCCGCGCCAGGAGTTGCATTAAACCCGAGCAGCTCCTATCTTTATTCGACGAAAACAGAAAAGAGGGTGTGGTTATGGGAAAATACGAGGTAAGTCCGAAAATATTTCACTACGATCTGGACCTCTCCATGGAAAGCGGGCGGGTATCTCGCTACCTGAAAAACAGCGGCCGGGGGGAAATAGAAAGGTACGTAAACGACGGGATCAAGCGCGGTAACGAGCTGGTTAAGCCACGGGCTGCTTACTCGATAGCACACAATACCGAGTCCCTGAGAAAAGGTTACCACCTTCCCGATCCACTCCAGGAAGCCGAGCTACTTTGTTTCGGCATCAGCACCATTGGCGGAGAACTGGAGGAACGCGTCGACGAGCTGATGGAAGAGGGGAACTACACGCTGAGCAACGTCCTGGACTCGGTCGGTTCCGCCGCGGTCGACGAGACTTCTGACTTGCTGGGCGAGAAATTGCTCGAATTTGCCGGCCAGAACGACCTAAACACCACGCGGGCATTCCAGCCCGGTTCCGGCGCAAGTCACTGGAAAATCAAGAACCAGGAACTGATCTTCGAGTACCTCGAGCCGGAAGAAATCGGCGTCGACCTGACTTCGTCTTTTACCATGACGCCGAAAAAATCCAACTCCTTCGTAATTGGCCTGGCCGAAGGCATAAAACAGGTGGACGATCTGTTCTCCTGCGTCGGTTGCGAGCGGAACGACTGCCCTTACCGATATATCCCGGAGAGGAAAAGTAAAAGGTAATTAGTTGAGGAGGAAAGTTTTGAAGAAAATAGGTTTGCTCGGAGGCATGGGGCCGGAAGCATCGCTGGAGTACTACCGTCAGCTGATAGAACTGGCCAAGGAGAAAAACCCGGAAAGTCGGTACCCGGAAATAATTATTTACAACTTGAACTTCGAGGATTTTTGCAGACCCGTTTCCCGGGGAGAGGACGAAGCGGTTTTTAACCTGCTTCGCGATAAGCTGGAGGCCCTGGAGAGGGCGGGCGCGGACTTTGCAATGATGGCGTCCAACACTCCCCACCTTTACTACGAGCGCCTGGCCGACGAAGTATCGATCCCGATACTCAGCATCGTCGATGCCACGGCGGAAAAAGCAAAGGAGAAGGGCCTAAAAAAGGTCGCACTTCTCGGAACGGAGTTCACCATGAACGCCGACTTTTACCCGCGCACCTTCGAGTCAGCCGGGATCGACCTGGTCGTACCGGACCGGGAAAATCGCAGGGTGGTTCATGATAAAATAATGAACGAACTGGTCAACGGACAGTTCCTGGATGAAACAAAGGAAGAACTTACCGAAATGATTGGAAACTTGAGGCAAAACCAGGGTATAGACGGCGTCGTGCTCGGATGCACGGAACTGCCGCTAATACTTTCGGAGAACGAGCTGGGCGTCTCAGTCCTGGACACAACCCGCATTCACGTGGAGGCCGGGTTCGAACTATCCCGGGAGTAAGCAACCCGCTCGAAGTCAAAATTAAGAAAGGAGGGAAGAAATGAGAGTTATAATTGCCGGTCTGGGTGACATCGGTACTCAACTTGCCGAAGACTTGACTTACAGGGAAGGTTTCGAACTCGTACTCATCGATCAGGACGAGGAAAAATGTGAGGACCTTTCCGGCGAGTTCGACGCACTGGTGATGCACGGCGACGGAACCGAACCCGAACTCCTGGAAAGTGCCGGAGCCAAGGAAACCGATGCCCTGATCGCGACCACCGAGTCTGACGCCCTCAACATGGTCATCGCAGTTCTGGGGAAGAAGTTCTCCATCCCGCAGGTAGTGGCCAAGCTGCACAAGACGAGTCTGCGGACGACCGCCCGCGAGTTAGGAGTCGATCACG
>CAZNVA010000126.1:0-3955 GCA_964576335.1 uncultured Thermotogae bacterium
TGAGCTTTTTCGATCCACCACTGGATAAAGGGGGTAAAATCGGACAGTGCGCAGATCCAGCAGTTTTTATGGATACCTCACGGTTGTAACTCTTCTTCTCGTCTTCGGCCTTAGTACCGTTGCTGCTTCCAGAACAATTAGAGTCTGCGGGTTCGGCTGCCAGTACAGTTCGATCGGAAAAGCAGTAAGGGAAGCGAGTCCGGGCGATTTGATCCGGGTTCAGAACGGGAACTACGAAGAAAACTTAAGCGTGGACAAGGAATTGACCATAACGGGAACCAGCGCTCAGTGGGTAAGGATCTCACCGAAAAACGAGTCTCGCCCAGCTATCCAGGTGGGACCCTCGGCGATTAACTTAGTGCTAAACAGTATAACAGTTAGCTCCGGCGGAAGGGAAACCGCGAGCGCGGTTTCGGTAACCGGTGGCGCCGAGCTCAAGGTAACTGACGGCCTGATCAGAAGTGCCGGTGGCGGAGTCACGGCCCGGAATGCCTCCTACGTCAAGTTGATGAATACGGAAATAAGGGAGGTCAAGGACGGAATTCAAGCAAAAAACTCCGCCGAAGTAGTCTTCCACAGAGGGCTAATCACGGAAGCGGATTCCGGCCTGATTGCCTCAAACAGTTCCGAGCTAACCCTGATTGAATCGGAGATTTCAAATTCGACCCGGGTCGGAATTCTCGGCAGGAATACGGGAAAGGTGAACGCGCTGTCGAGTACGATAGCCGACAACGGGGGGCCCGGAATCAAGATGACGGATTTCTCCCGTCTCGACATGGAGGATAGCCAGGTCAAAGGCAACGCGGGAGGTGGAATCCTGCTCCGGGACTCCGCAAATGCCGATTTGCTAGACAACGAGATAACTTACAATGAAAAGAAAAACCTGTCCATCATCAGCAAGGAATGTGGCTTTAGCGGGCCAACGCAGAGTTTCTTCGGTGAAGTGACGGGAACGGGCAACAAAATCGTCCCGGCAAACAAAAAAACAATTTGCCCGGGTCGATTCACCCGGATAAATACGCAGGAAGGTGGCGGGTACTCTTACCCCTTCAAACCGAGCACGTACGCCTTTGTCGGACTGATCGGCGCGGCTACCCTGGTGTTTCTGGTCTCGAGCTTTTAACTGACGGAGTTAATCCGGGCAGCCACCAACTTAGCGGCCCGCAACCGCCTCCAGCAGCAATTCCAGAGCATTCTCGGCGGCAAGCCTCTTATTGGTTCCCCTGTCACCGTCCAGATTCAGACGTCTGACGTAATCCTCGTCGTCAATTACCAGACCGACGTAAACCAGCCCAACCGGTTTTTCCTCCGTACCTCCTCCTGGGCCGGCAATGCCGGTCGTGGAAAGACCGATTTCCGTTCCGGCATTCTCCTTTACTCCGCGAGCCATCTCCAGAGCAACTTCTTCGCTGACGGCACCGTGCTCGATCAGGCTACTTTCCCGAACGCCCAGGAGTTCTCGCTTGGCACTATTGGAGTACGACACGATCCCCCTGTCGAAGTAATCGGAGGACCCCGGTACGTTGGTCACGACGTGGGCCACAAGACCTCCGGTACATGACTCCGCTATCGCCAGGGTAAGTCCTCTATTCCTCAACGTCCTCCCGAGGTCAACTTCCAGTCTATCCCTGGTCAGAGTCCCATCAGACATTTGATCCTCCTTTTTCAGTCGGTTCAGCTCAGTTCGTCGACCTTCTCCCTCAACCGCCGGGAAAGCGTAGTATAGCGACGATTTTCCTGGTCATTATTTATCGCCATGCCAATGGCCTTCTTGCTGCCCACCAGGACTACGAGTTCTCTGGACCTGGTAATCGCGGTATAAAGCAGGTTTCTTTTAAGCATCACGTAGTGCTGACTCAGTACCGGTAGCACGACGGCCCTGTACTCGCTGCCCTGGCTTTTGTGGATGGTAATGGCGTAGGCCAGTTCGAGCGAATCCAGTTCCGACTTCTCGTAGGTCAGGACGCCATACTCGGGATAACGAACTTCCAGCTCGCCCTCCTTCTTATCCGAGCCGACGATTCTGCCTATATCACCGTTATACACTCCCTTTTCGTAATCGTTTTCCGTCTGCATTACCTTATCCCCGACCCTGAAACCCTTTCCGGTGTCCAGCTCGGCTTCACCCGGGTTTAACTCCTCCTGCAGCGAAGAATTCAAGCTATTGACGCCGGGTTCCCCTTTGTACATGGGCGAAAGCACCTGAACGTCCCTGAGCGGGTCCATATCCCACTTCCCCGGAACGCCGTCGGCAACCAGGTCAACGATTTTATCCGCGGCCTTACCGGGATCCTTTTCCTCCCGGAAGTAAAAATCCGTCTCCCCTCCCTTGATAATCGGGTATTCCCCTTTATTAATCCGGTGAGCATTGGTTACGATGTCGCTCTGCCGGGACTGCCTGTATATACGCTGTAGTTTCTGAACCCCGATAGTTCCCGAATCCAGGATGTCGTTCATTACGTCTCCCGGGCCAATCGAGGGCAACTGGTCGGCATCGCCAACCAGAACCAGATGAGTCCCCTCCGGTATTGCCTGAACCAGGTGGTCAAGCAGCCAGGTATCCACCATGCTCAACTCGTCGACGATTATACCGTCAGCCGACAGCTTATTATCCCTATCGTGCTTGAACTCGCCGGGGGGTTTGAAGCCGAGGGTGCGGTGGATCGTCTTTGCCTCGTGACCGGTCGTTTCCTCCAGCCTTTTTGCAGCTCTTCCGGTCGGTGCAGCCAGCAAAACCTCCCAGCTCAGCTCCTCCATCAGCTCGATAATCCCTTCGACGAGGGTCGTCTTACCGGTTCCCGGGCCACCGGTAATAACCGTTACTTTTTCCAGCAGGGCCTGGCGCAGAGCCTCTCGCTGTTCCTCGTTGTAGTCGATACCCGAGCTGATCTGATAGCTGTCGATCAGCTCTCTGACCCTGCCCTCGTCAGTCAATTCGTTTTCCCGACCGACCTCGTTAAGCCTGACCAGTCTTTCGGCCAGCTCCTCCTCCAGGTGGTAAAGAGAAGGAAGGTATATCCTGGATCGCCCCGAAGCTTCGTCCTTCTCCTGGTAGAGCTCCTCCCGGGACAGCAGCTCGTCCAGCTGTTTTTCTATCAGGTTCGGATTTACCTCCAGGACCTCGCCAGCCCGCTCCAGAAGCTTTTTCCTTGGCAGGTAGACGTGTCCGTTATCCGTTGCCTGGTTCAGAGTGTACCGCAGACCGGCTCCGATCCGCTGAGGATCGTCCGGCTCGATCCCTACTTTCCCCGCTATCCTATCGGCGATCTTGAAACCGATACCGTCGATCTCGGCCGCAAGCCGGTAAGGATCGGTTTCTACGATGGTGGATGCCTGAGCCCCGTATTCCCTGTAAATTTTGAGGCCGTAAGCGGTGCTGATATCGTGGCTTTTCAGGGAAACCATTACGTCCTTTATCCGGCGCTGCTTTTCCCAGCTTTCCCTGATCTTCTCGAGCTTCTTCTCTCCTATTCCATCTATCTCCAGCAGGTATTCCGGGTTTTTCTCCATTACGTCCAGGGTCTCCTCTCCGTACTGGTCCACAATTCTCTCCGCGTACTTCTCACCTATCCCCTTGATCAGTCCGGAAGCCAGGTACTGCTTGACGCCCTTCTCCGTCGTCGGCTGGTCCACCTGGCATTTTTCAACCTGAAACTGCCTGCCGTACTTTTTATGCCGGGTCCATTCACCCTCAAGTACCAGGTCCTGACCTTCGTATACCTCGGGCATCTTCCCCACTGCAGTTACGGTATCGTCACCGTTCCCCGCTCTGGTCCCCCGAACCACCCGGAAACCATTATCATCGTTCTGGAATACCACGCTTTTAACCGTTATTTCCAGCTCTTCGTCTTCCGTTTCTTCTTCAAAAAGTCTGCTATCAGGGCTCATCAATTCCCCCGATCTTAATTTTTATCCCATGGACATGTCTGATAAATCGAAATCTACTGTAATTGTA
>CAZNVA010000127.1:0-3864 GCA_964576335.1 uncultured Thermotogae bacterium
TTTTAGACAGGTAAAGAGATACGGAACCCTCGAGGTCTTTTAATTCGGAAACGAGCTCCTCCAGCGTGTCCGACTCGAGTGTCCAGTTTCCGAACCACAATCCGGCGATCCTGCCCTCCGAGTCCAGAGATACCCGACTGGGGGCAGTGCCCTTCTCAAATATCAGTGTATATGGACCCTCTCCGCTTTTAATAGACTCGAGTTCTCCCAGGTTGGATTTATACCGGGCGATTATACTGTTGATATTGTCGATGGGCACCTGGTTAAGGAAAGATTCCGCAAACAGTTCCTTCCTTCGGTCCGGCGGATGCGTAAAAACTTTCATCAGTGCCTCCTTTTCGGCGGTCTCCTCGGCTGCAACAGGTGCTATTGACCCCGCCACTAAAATTCCCAGCACTACAAAGATTGTGATAATGGTTAATCGCGGTCTCATGTTCTCCTCCTCTCAAATTGAATGCCAGAACTTGCTCTTCTGGTCCTTATAACGTTTAGATATTTCCTTTCTCTGTCAATAATATTTTCTTACCTTTGATACAGACAAGGTCGTCTACCTCAAATTAATTTACAGCATCAGGGCAAATATCCAACCTCCTGTGAAAGGTCCAGCCAAGGTCTACGCCGTAAAGAAAACTGGTAGGCTTATTAAATGCGAGGTTCGGTCGGGGCTTCATTGTCTCCCTTCGGCTCAGGAACAAGTCCTGAAGGCATAATGACTGGAGATGATTTAGACCAGCTTTTTTGTTCATGTCTATATTCACGCTTTTCTATCCGAAGATTCAAAACTGAATTTCTTGATTTTAGAATACCGGAAAAACAGTTCGGACAAAACGGATAAAAGGCTGAGCGAGGATGGTCAAAAGTCCATCACTATAGTACTTTTGTCGTAATAGATTTTTCACTCAACTTGTGCTCTCACTTCGTCCGTCATCAACAAGGTAGCTGAGCTTGCACTATCAAATTCGTCTCCATAGCTGCTTTCGGATTAAATTCATTCACTCAAGGTAAATAGAAGTTCGCATTATTACTTTGAGCTGGAAAAAGATATTTGCTGGGAATCATCAAAATTGTAAAACGCAGGAAAACCAGGAAAATGTCCACCGCCGACTGACATATATGACTGATTTTACCTTTCCGGCGAGATATATAATTTCGCAGAGCTCAAAAAATACTTGTATTATTTACTATAGTTGTACTCACCCTGACAGTCGAGGCCCTGGGCGAACCGGTAAGTAGGGAACAAGCCATCGAAGACGGCCACACTTTCCCTTCGATCATCGAACCTTACGAAAAATCTGATAGTCGGGGGAGGTCGAAGTGTTGACAAATTCCCTTCGGTAAGAAACACGGAGTATTGACCAAAGAACAAATCTCGACACTTAGACCTGTCGCATCAGCGGCCCTGGAAAGGGCCGCCTTTCGAAGATTTGAAGTGGTGAAAGAAATTCAGTTTAAGTTCCGATATCTCTGCGCTGAAACCCGTAGATCCCGATGGCAAACAGGGCAACCGATCCGGCTGTCAGGATGCCTATGCTTCCAGCTTCCAGCCCGTTCTGGAGTACGTCTCCGCCTCCATAGTAATAAAAGACGGAAACCGGCCTGAACGCTTCCAGGCTCGATACTATCTCGGCCATCGAGTCAAGCAGATAAGATACTACCGCTATGGCGCTGGCTAGTCCCGTGCTAAGGCCAGATTTTCCGGTAAGGGCACCGAGGGCCAGGGTAAAAGTGCCAAAAAGCAGGCCTAAAAGGACGAGAGTAAAAGTAACTTCGGCAAGGGATAGGACGGAAAGCTCCATATTGGCGAAAGAGGTCCCGATGATATTTCCAATCCAGAAAACAAATCCCAGAGCAAGGAGACCAGCAAACATTGCGACAAATTTCTGGAGATAGACCGAGCTACGGTTGATCGGGTTCGTCAGCAGCAGGTCAAGCGTGCCTTTTTCTTCTTCTCCCATGAGCGAAGAATTTGCAAAAGATACTGCAAAAACGATGAAGATGATCGGGCCGATAAGTGGTAGCAATTCTGCGCTGAGCCAGCCAGCCGGGGTAGATAAATCGTAGGTTCCCCCTAACAGGGCCTTGACGAAGTCGCTCTCCATCATCTGGTTGATCCCAGAGATATCGCCTTCTATTGCCGTAAACATCATGTTATACCAGATGGTGATAAACAGTATCCCCAGGGTCCACCAGCCGAACGACTTACGTTTGTCCCTCAATGTCTTCCAAAAAACGTTTTTGAGCATTTACTTTCCCTCCTTATGGGTTAACTCTTCTTCCCCTTCGTAGTATTTCAGGAATATCTCCTCCAGGTTCGGCTCGTGACTGATGAAGTTTTCTACTTCGTAGCGGGCTGCTTCCTTGATAAGGTCGTCCAGCTTGCCGACGACTTTGCATCGCAGTCTACTGTCCTCGAAGTTTACTTCCTGGACACCGGGTAAGTTCTGAAAACGCTCCTCTGGCGGGCGCTCGGCAAACTGTATCTCCAGGCTCCGGAGTGTATCTTTCTTCAGATCTTCTATCTCTTCCACTGTTACGAGCTTTCCTTTGCGAATTATTCCAACCCGATCACAGATCCTTTCGACTACGGGCAGGATATGCGAGGAGACAAAGACCGTCTGACCGTTTTCTCTTGCTTCCTCGATCAACCGAAAGAACTCCTGTTGCATCAGTGGATCAAGGCCGTTAGTCGGCTCGTCCAGGATCAACAATTTGGGCTTCGCCATAAATGCCTGGATCAGGCCGAGCTTCTGTTTGTTCCCGGAAGATAGATCCGCCACGTCCTGATCCAGGTCTGCTTCCAGTCGATCGGCAAGTTCCCGGATGTAGTTCCAATCTACGTCCTCTTTTACATTACTGAGGTATGTAAGTATATCTCTGCCGCTCATACCACTGAACAGTGCCAGCTCTCCGGGAAGATATCCGACGCTTTTCCTTATCTCTTCTCCGTCCAATCGGACATCTTTTCCAAATATTTTTGCCTCTCCGTCTGTGGGACGGATTAGGTCCAGCAGAGTTCTTATAGTAGTCGTCTTGCCCGCCCCGTTCGGACCCAGGTATCCAAATACTTCACCGTCCATGACGTTAAAATTCAGGTCTATTATCCCGCGATTCTTTCCGTAATACTTTGTCAGTTTTCGAGCTTCGATTACCGGCTTACTCATCACACCCTCCTGATCAGTAACTACTAATTCTCCCCGGACTTGATTCTGTCCAGCAGTCGAAGATTTTCAGGTCTATACATCAATCTGATTATCAGTAACACCTGATCTATCTTATTGAATTTATCGGTAAAAAGTAACCTTCACCTGCGCCGATTAATCAGCAAATTTATAATCGTTCCTACAGTTCCAACTAGATACAGACAAGGAAATATTACCAATCCAAGAATAAAGAAAACCGGTTCATCTCCCCCGACACCGCTCCAGATACCTTCGCCGAAAAAATGGACAAAAATTCCGTATATGAAGTTGTGAAGCAAAATACTGACGAAGATCGCGGCACCAGACCCTCCTGTGACAAGTAAGAATCCTTTTAGCCTTCTGTTTATCTCCGCTTTAAAGGTTGTAACAAGTGTAAGTACGGAAAATAGAAAGAAAACGGCAAATGGTACAAGAGGTAACATGGACCCGGAAAAAAGTTCCCTAAAAGGAGGTATGGTCATTTCCGATATCACTACGAGTGAGCTGATTATCGTTAGAATGAAAAAGGTAATTACTTTTTTCATCTATATTACCTCGACCCTACTTTGACTCCACTTGTATTATACTATTCCCTAATACCAAAAGAAATAAACTCCCATCCGAAGTCAATAAGGAAAAATTTTCTCAAAACCCTACATCAACTATTTTCCCTCCGAGCCAAAGT
>CAZNVA010000128.1:0-3857 GCA_964576335.1 uncultured Thermotogae bacterium
CGGCAATGCCAAGTATCTCTCCTTCGTGAACGGAGAAAGAAAGGTCGTTAATTGCTTGAACTCTTTTATCGTTCTTTGCGTTTAACCCCTCGACCTCGAGAATCTTCGGCCCCCTCTCCCTGTCGGACTTTTCCAGGTCAAACAGAACCTCGCGACCGACCATCTTTCGGGAAAGTTCCGACTTGTCAGTGGAGGCAGTCTCCACCGTATCCACTACCTTGCCTTCCCGCAGCACCGTAACCACGTCGCTTATCTCCATTACCTCGTCCAGCTTGTGGGTGATGAAGATGATCGTCCGGCCCTCGGACTTCATGTCCTCGAGCACTGTAAACAACCTCTCCGTTTCACCGGGTGTTAGGACTGAAGTCGGTTCGTCAAGTATCAGGATTTTTGCTCCGCGGTAAAGGGCCCTCAGGATTTCCACCCTTTGCTTTTCCCCGGCGGAAAGCTGCCAGATCTTTGCCTGAGGATCAACTTCCAGGCCGTACTGTCCGGCGAGTTCTATCAGCTTTCTTTCGATATCCTTCGTCGGCCTTATCTTGCTGGCGCTCGAAAGCCCCATTGCGATGTTCTCCGCCACGGTATGGTTCTCGACGAGTTTGAAGTGCTGGTGAACCATGCCGATGCCAAGTTCAATTGCTTTGGTGGGGGATTCTATCTTGAATTCCTCGCCGCGGAGGTGGATGGTACCTTCTTCCTGCTGGTAAAGTCCGTACAGGATATTCATCAGGGTCGTTTTCCCGGCACCGTTTTCGCCGAGCAGAGAGTGGATTGACCCCTTATCCACCGTGAAGGTGACTCCGTCATTGGCAACCACACCCGGGAACCTCTTTACGACGGAGTCAAATTGTATTAAAGGATTATTTTCGTCTGTCATTTTTAATGTTATCAGGGTTGATTTTATTCAGTCTATTATAGTTTCGTCTCTATTTCAAACTATTTTTACCCGGAATCCAGTTTATTATCGGGTTTTTCCGGTTTGCTCAGTCTTATAATCATACGGATAGAGCCGGTTTAGATCTTTGAAATATCTTTGAGGAAAACGGATGGCTCTCGTAAACTAGTACCTGGATTGCGCATTTTTTATTGTTTACATGGAAATAATAAGGTACTCCGTAAAAGATATTTTAATTGCGAAAACAGGTCCAGCACTCAGATGAGGAGAGTTGCCTGGATATATAAAACAACCACTGAAAGGGGTTGGCAAAGCATTAAAGTTAGCTTTGCAGAATCTTGCCCCAGGATGGGTAACTCATCTGAGTGCTGGTTTAAAGTTATGGGAAAGTAATTTGAATTAACCTTTTAGTCATTACCCACTGGGTGAAATAATTAACTCTCTACAACGGAAGTGAATTACTTTATGTATTATGTCTTAGAAATTGATCTTAAAAGAGAGAATCGCTCAACTAAGGTAGTAAAAATATTGATAAAGGAATGATACAGTGAACATTCTACTTGCAATATACAACAGTCAGGTTGCCTGGACAGTAATTCTTACCCTATATGCCCTGGTCGTTACCAGGCTGACGGAGTACCCGTATATCTGGATGAGAAATCGGGGCGTCGAGAAAAACGTCGCCGTTTACTACGACAGAAAGATAGTCCACATGCTTGCCGGTGGAGTAGTCCTCTTTGCCGTTCCCTTCGTGTTTAGAAGCGGGACGTTTCCTTTCCCTTACGCCTTTCCTCTCATTATCGGATTAGCTCTGACAGTCGCTACTCTCATACCCCACCTTACCGGAGACCTGCTCGAGTGGGTTCAGGTCGAAAAGAACAAGAACGAAGTCCATTTTTGCTTCATGTGGGGAGTGACGGTTTTTGCCCTGTGGATAGTTCTCGGCAACCCGTGGGCGGCAATTATCCCTCCGATCTTCATGGCTTTTGGCGACGGGATCACCGGTGTAGTGAGAAATGCTCTATTTCGTAGAAGGACGAAGAGCCTGGTCGGGAACGTCTTCATGCTGGCCGTTACAGCCCCTGCCGGTTACTTCCTCGCCGGTGCAGTCGGGATTCCCCTCTGGGGTCTGATCTCGGCGGTGGTGGCTTCCTACATAGAACAGTACGAGTTCGGCCCGATTGACGATAACGTCCTGATTACGGTCAGTTCTTCTATAGTCCTTTACATCGGGCACGTTGTGGGGCCAATTCTCTAAAATCTGCTGCGGGAACGGTAATTTCTTGAGAACTTTTTTCAAAGTTCTCTGTCATAAATGACGAAAAACCGGGCTGAACGCGCTTCCGCCCAGCCCGGTAACTGGACTTGCCGGAACACTTGCTATAATTGAAGGGGTTAAGACTCTACCGGTTCAAAGACGACCTCGTCTCCAAGCTCTGCTTCGAACGCGTCCTTGGCCGATCCCATGTTGATCGAGATCTCGATAAAGTCGGTATCCGCCTTGAATATCAGGAAGTCGCCTTCCGGGACGTCCGAATAAGTATTTGCGTATTCCACTGTCTTGGTCACGTCAGCAACGTGGACCTTAACTTTGTCGCCAACTTCCAGGCCGAGTTCCTCAAGCTGGTCTGCTCCCACGTTTGCCTGCATGTTTCCATAACTGTCGATCAGTATTACCTCGCCCACTACGGAGTTCTCTTTAACCGCTGATTTTTTGATGTCCAGCTTTTTGTAGTTCAGGCAAGTTGGGCCGGCCTGAGAAAACGGTTCCCCGGACGCCAGGGTAGCGGCAGCTGGAGGAAGGATGTCCCTGTAATCAAAGAGCTTGTCTCCTTCTTCGCCGATCATCCAATCGTAATTGGTGATGCGGCGGACCTCTTCTACACCCATATTGTTCATGACAAAGGTTAAAGCACCGTTATCCGGTCCGACGAAATAATGTCCGGTTTCAGTTTTCAGAGCCAGCGAACTCCTGCCGGATGCACCTCCGGGATCGACGGCGACGCAGAAGACCGTGCCCGGCGGAAAGTGCCTGGCCGCGAGATAGGCCGTGAGTGCCCCCTGCTTGACGTTAAACTGTTCTACCTGATGGGTAATATTGACAAGGTTTGCATCGGGAAACTTGGTCAAAGCAGTTCCCATCATTGCCCCGACGTAGTGGTCCACCTTACCAAAGTCGGAAACGAAAGCCACGATTCCGTTTGGCTCCGCAGCACCAGCGGGAAGGGTCGTGGCAAAAGCCAAAACGAGCAATAGAACCAGCGAAGTGATTTGCAGCCTTTTTCTCATTTTATACCTCCTGCCTGTTAGTTTGGTTAATACTATATCTGCCGGTAGGTATCAGTCAAATTTTGCCAAAACTTTTCGGAAGTTCTGGAAAAGATACTACTTAGATCAAGCTTTAACTCATAGTTTGAGAATGTATCAAAAGTTTAAATAATGGAAATTACTTGAGTGTACCCGATCGAGGAATTGGGGTTGCGGAAGTATGCACTGAAGTAAAGGAGGCCGAGGCGGCTAGAGTTCTTTTTTGCCACAATTCGACTTTAAGATATGTAGAAAAACCTTCGAAAACCTGTTAAGGATTGAAACGACAACCTACACCACCCGCCGTTTACGAGGCCATAGTACTTCAGTCTTGCTTTGATAATCATATACTTGATATACTTTGCCATAGGTACCGACTCCTTTGGTTATGGCTGTGGGGTTGATTATTATCCCATGGTCTCTAACTGAAGGTTACCCATGGTGCAACGAATTACACATAATTAAAGAGGGAGAGGTTTTATTCATCAGAGCAGGAAAAGGTCAATCTGGAGAGCAAGATCATCCAAGAATACCTAGACACCAAATATTACCGAAAACGTCATACAGATGAGAAGATTTCAAAGTTAGCCAAAAGGAGATTTAAATGGACGAGAAGACGATTGGAGAAGTGAAAAAGATAGTAGAAACAGTCAGA
>CAZNVA010000129.1:0-3833 GCA_964576335.1 uncultured Thermotogae bacterium
CCTCGTGCATCTCTTCTTCCAGGGATTCGTCGTAGACAATGGCGGCCGGATGGCCCAGGGGGTATATTTTTTGATCGTCCTTGTACCAGAGCCGATTGAAAATTTCCGACTTATCCTCCGGTACATCGGCTCCGAACTTTTTCAGGAGGTAACGTGCCGGGTAATACCCGAGGGGGACGAGAAAATCCGGGTCGACAAGTTCTATTTCCCTATCGAGGTAACCAGTACAGGTATCTATCTCCTCCCTTTTTGGCCGGCGGTAATTCGGCAGGAAGCATTTAACCAGGTTGGTCATGTAAAGCTCGTCCCGACTTACCCCCGCACCATCCAGCAGGGAATCCAGAATCCGTCCCGACCGACCGAGGAACATCTCCCCCTGTTCGTCTTCGACTTCGCCGGGCGCCTGGGCGACCAGAGCTATTCTGGCATCAGGGTTGCCCTGGCCGGGGACGGCGTTCTGCCTCTTTTCCGACAGTGGGCACTTAGTGCAGTTTCGCACCGCTTCATGGAGCTTATCCAGTTCGGTCCTTTCCACTGTCACCACCTCAGAACTTGCTCGAAAAACGGAGCCGATTAACCTTCATCCGATAGATCAAATACGTCGAGACCCGTAGAAGGATCGTACTTGTGCTTTAACGGATTGTTCGGCGTCGTCAGTATCATTATTTCAAAAGTGCCGGATACCCTCGCCATCCCACAATGTCCGGCCCTTGGGTTAAAATCCGGATCACTGACCGTAATGTGGGCGTGTATCTTGTCCGGGCCGATGTTTCCGGAAAAGCTCGGTACTTCGAAAGTTCCTTCGAACTCTTCTTCCCGGTACTCCTCGGTCTCGACGTCGTAGTTCCCGAGCTTGACCCGGTCCACCGCACCTATCCCCTGAAGAAATCCGTTAGTTATATCGTACTGATCCCTGAGTTCCTCAAGGCAGGCCAGGACTTCCTCGCCCCTCTCCAGCCTGACGAATATACGGTCTCCGTAACGGGTTGATTCCATTGTTAACCTCCTATTTTGAAGACAAATAGTCCAATTAAATAGATCCGAAGAATATTCTCTCGCTGCGGCGTTAATTTCTACCTCTCCCGGCAAGTATTCCCCGTTCTCCTCCAGGTTTCAAGTTTGCCGTAAGCTCGGGTTACTACACCAGTTCCGCTTTATACTTTTATGATTCAACCGAAGGAAGCCGACTAAAAACTAATAGTCACGGCCGAGTCAGTTTTCAAACTTCGATCCGATAGATTCTGTGTTTTCTGTCGAACTCGACCCCGAAGGTCTTCTGGATTTCTCGCAGGTTCCGGTGGTTCTCCTCGGATATCTGATTGATCACGAGATGACGGTAGCGGCTTTCCTCCAGCGTCCGCAGAAACTCCGTGTAGAGTAGAGTCGATACCCCGCTACCCCGGTATTCGGGTAGGACACCAACTCCGTTTGCGTCAACCCACCTAGTAAACCTGCGTGAGAGGTAAAGGTACAACCAGCCCAGCGGCCACAGACTTCCGCCCGCCCTCCGTAATCCCGTTACCACGTTCGGGTAAGCCAGTAAAAATCCAATTACTTTATTACCCTTCAGGGCCAGCTTGATCAAATCAACCGAGCTGGAATCCGTAATTCTCAGAAGTCTTTCCAGTATCCGCCTCATTTTGGCCCTATCCATGGGATGAAAAAAGGAGAGGTCCTGAAAAGACTCGTTGTAGAGGTTCGATAGCTGGGGTACCAACCAGTCCATCCGTTCCCTCACGGAACTCTTGCTCTCGAACGATATAACGCTAAAATCCCGACTATTTTTGATTTTTTCGGCGGCGCCGTAAAGTCTGTTCACTTTGTCTTCCCTCAGGGCAAAATCTATCTCCACGAGAGCGGAAGAGGAATCCGCCAGCTTTCTCAAGCCCGCATTTTCAATTAATTTACCGTAATAAGGGGGGTTCCATGGTATACCCGTACCCGGCCTCTGTTCGAAACCGTCCACCAGAATCCCGTGACCGTCACCCGCCAGCATCCCCATCGGTCCAATAATCTCTCCCAGGCCGCGAGACCGGGCCCAGTTAATGGATGCGGCAAAGAGAGCGTCAACGACTTCCTGGCTCTCGGTCGACTCGAAAAAATAGAAAAAAGCCGAATTTTCCTCGTTTGCCCTGTTGTAAGGTCCGGACTCAAGAACCATGATTCGACCGAGGGTTTCCCCGTCGTTTTTGGCCAGGAAAGCACGGGCGTCGGAACTCTCATCACGATAAAACGGGTGCTCATCCGGATCAAGTGCCGACTCCACTTCCGCTTTCATCGAAGGGGTCCACCACGATTCCCCCTTCAGGTGGTGCTTATACAGCTCATACGGGAAGTTCACGAATTCCTTCACTTCCGAATCTCTGGTAATTTGAGTTATATCCATTTTACTCCTCTTTGTCTTCTGCGAGTTGCGAATAGCTCAGAAGCTTTCTTTCCCTCAATTGCTCCTGGATCTCCATATGCCCCTCCCGGCTCAAAGGATACTTCCAGGCCAGAATTATAGCCAATGCAAGAATGACTGAAGGTGCAACCGAAATCAAAAGTCTTATTGCCCACAGGGCAGTAGGTGGTTGTGCCGCGGCACTTTGAACGTAGCCGGACCAGCCAAGGACTGGCCCCACCGCAGCCAGCACCACCTTGACTGAAATCTTGCGCGCAAAAACCTCTATGCCGGCATATATTCCTTCCTGCCTCAAACCGCTATTGAGCTGGTCAAAATCCAGGGTGTCCGCACTGATCGCACGGGGTATGGCGTGGGCAGCGGCAATTCCCGGTCCCGCAAGCACTGCAACCAAGTAAGCCAGGATCCTCGCGCCCTGAGGAACAAGCAAAATACTCAACATCACTATAAGCCAGGAAGCAATGGCCGCGACGTAAGCGGTGCGTTTATCCCACTTTCTCCCGATCCAGAGGACCAGAGGCATAAAAAGAGCACTGCTTGCCAGAATTACTGCCTGGATTATCGAGGCCTCCCCGGGCTCCATCTTGATCCAGTAGATGAGATAGTAGACGAAAACGGCGGAGGCAATATTTACCGGTACCCAGCTCAGGATGGTCATCCCCAGCGAATAGCGCCAGGGGCGGTTCTTGGCCACAAACCGGATGCTCTTCCAGAAAGGTGCCGCCGGTCGTTCCTGAAAGGCCTTACGCTCCTTCGTTCCGAAAAAGGCCACCAGGATAGTCGGAACGAAAACAACCCCGAGAGTTACCCCCATTCCGAGAAAAGCAGCTCGAGTGCTGGAAACCGAATCGAGCAGGATTCCAAAACCTACGGCCGCGAGCAGCCCGGTTAATATTGAGACGAAGGCGCGATAACTGGTAACGGATGTTCTCTCGTCGTAATCCACCGTAAGCTCGGGAACCAGGGCATCGTAGGGGCAACTAACCAGAGTCACTGCAGTATCAAACAGGATATAGACGCCGGCAAAATAAAGACTTAAAAGAATACCTCCCTCGATCGGTGGCACCCACCACATCAACGCAAACGTGGCTCCGTAAGGCAGGGCACCAATTAACAGGTACGGTCGCCGTCTCCCCCAGCGCGTTCTCGTCCTGTCCGACAGCCAGCCGATTACGGGATCGTTAACTGCGTCCCAGACTCCTCCTATAATTATCGTTAGCCCGGCAAGCGAGGGTGCTAAACCTGCCACGTCCGTCAGGAAAAAGAGGTACCAGAATGCGACGATCGTCCCCGGTCCAACGGAATGGGCCAGACCTCCTACGGCATACGCCAGCTTCGACCAGAGCGTCAGCGTCTCGTCCTCCGTTCTGACCCGGAACAATTTGACCTCCTTTTACCGGTCGGATACCTGAACACTCGTCGCCAAAGG
>CAZNVA010000130.1:0-3683 GCA_964576335.1 uncultured Thermotogae bacterium
TGAATCGGCTATTTTGAGCCCAGGTTGATGAAGGTTTTCATAACAATACTTCGACCTCACACACCAGCGGGCCTGGAAAGGCCTGCCTATCGAAAATAGTCGCTTTCTCGGGGTAGTAATCCCGTTACCATCGAATCCAGTTTCGAGCTTCGAACCAGTTAACTCAACAGGTTGGTTAACCGGCTGCCCGGTGCGGCTTCCGCGTCCAGATCAATTTCTTCCAGGCCCGTGAACTTGGTCATCCAGTTCTGCTGGTACTTGGCCAGGTGCCGGGTATTCTTCTTTATCTCGTCAATCGCCTCGTCCCTGTCCAGCTCACCCTGGAGGTGTAAGGCCAGTTCTTTGTACCCGATAGTCTCCCAGGCCCCCCAATCGGGTCCGAAGCCGTCCGCGACCAGCTCCTTTACTTCGTCTAACAAACCAGCTTCGACCATATCGTCGACCCTACGGTTGATCCGAGCGTAAAGCTCTTCCCGGTCACGGTTGAGGCCGATTAGCCTGAAATCAAACGGCAGGGGCTCCGTCTCGTCCTTCAACTTGCTTATCGGTTCCCCCGAAAGTTCGTAGACTTCGAGGGCCCGAACGAGCCGTTTGGTATCGTTCGGATGGATTTTCTCGGCGGAACGGGGGTCGACCTCCTTGAGCCGGTCGTGCAGTTCTTCGCCCGGCTTGCTCCGCAGCTGTTCCCGGAGCTCTTCGTCCGCCTCGGGCCCCTCGAATATTCCCTGAGTCAGGGAAATGATGTAGAGCCTGCTTCCACCGACGACGATCGGTCGCCGCCCCCTGGACCTTATCTCGGGAATCTTCTCCTCCACGTCCTGGCGGTAAGCGGCGGCACTGTAACGCTCCCGCGGGTCGAGGAAGTTGAGCAAATGATAGGGCAGTTCTTCCCGAAGGCCTTCCGGTGGGGTCGCGGTCCCGATATCCATGCCCCGGTAAATTGCCCGGGAATCGGCGGATATGATTTCTCCCCCGACCGCCTTAGCCGCCCGGTGTACCAGTTCGGTCTTCCCGACCGCGGTCGGGCCCAGAACGATCGGAACGACTTCCTCCGGGGCTCCCGTCACGGCGACTTAAATCCGAGCTCCGAACTGGTTACGACCTCTCCACCTTCGGAACGTATCTCCGACAGCGCTGCCTCGCCGTCCTGCTTATCCACCGGTTCGGTACAGTCCTCCAGCAGAAATAGATCGAAGCCTTCTTCCAGGGCGTCCAGACCGGTAGCTTTGACGCAGTAATCCAGCGCGAGGCCGGTCAGGAAAAGTCTTCCAGCTTCGGCTTCATCCAGGACGTCGATGAGTTTCCTGCCCGAAGGAGTCTCGCCGCTAAAACCGCTGTAATCGGAGCGGTCCTCCGGGTCAAAGCCCTTTTTCAGCTTGAAATCTATCTTGCGATGGTCGAGTTCCGGGTGAAATTCCGCCCCCCGGGTACCCTGAACGCAGTGGGGCGGCCACCTGCCGCCGTTTTCCTCGAAGGAATAGTGGTTTTCGGGATGCCAGTCCCGCGTCGCCAGCGAATTCGGGAACTCATCGATCAACTCGTTTATCGTTTGCACCAGCTTATCCCCGTCCGGGACAGCCAGAGCCCCGTCCGGGGGCAGGAAATCGTTCTGGTAATCCACGATTATCAACCAGTCTTCGGGTGCAACCTGAATCATGGCTTTCCTCCTTTAAAGAATTTCCGGGTTGACCAGGTTTGGCGGTTTCTCCCCCTCCAAAGCAGCGATCACGTTTTTTACGCCGATTTCAGCTATTTTCATCCTTGTCTCGCGGGACGCGGAGCCGATGTGCGGTGTCAGCACGACGTTTTCGTCCAGCTCTTTCAATTCGGGGTGGACCTCGGGTTCTTCCTCGAATACGTCCAGACCGGCCCCGCGGATCTCACCGGATTTCAGTGCTTCGACCAGCGCGGACTCATCGACCACGGGTCCTCTCGCCACGTTTATCAGGATAGCGTCGTCCTTCATTATTTCTAATTCCTTTTTCCCGATCATCCCTTCGGTCTCCGACGTTAGCGGAACGTGGAGCGATACGAAATCGCTCCGCTCCAGTAGTGCCTCGAGTTCGAGGTACTCGGAGTCCAGCTCGTCCTCGATATTTTCCTTTCTCGTCCTGCTATTGTAGACCACGTTCATGTCAAAGCCGAAGTGCCCTCTCCGGGCGACGGCGGTACCAATCCTGCCCATCCCGACTATGCCGAGCGTCTTTCCGTGGACGTCGACGCCCTGCTGGGGCTGCATCAGCTCCCAGCCGTTCCAGTCCCCCTGACGGACGTAGCTATCGGCCTCGGGAATCTTCCGAGCCGCGGCGAGCAGCAGGCCGAAGCTCAGGTCGGCGGTGGTTTCGGTCAAAACACCGGGGGTGTTCGTGACCATGATCCCCCTTTTGGTTGCGGCTGCCACGTCCACGTTGTCGTACCCGACGGCCAGATTCGCTATGACCTGCAAATCCGGGCTGGCATCCAGGACTTCGGAGTCTACCTGGTCGTTCAACAGGGGTATTAGCCCCTGCTTCCCCCGGACCCTCTCGAGGAGCTCCGACTTCCCCAGTATCTTACCGGTATCGTTTATTTCGTAGTCGACTCCCGCTTCTTCCAGTTTTTCCCTCGCTTCCGGAAAGATTCTCCTGGTGATAAAAACTTCGGCCAATTTTTCCTCCTCGCCGGTCCGAATTAATTGGGGGCGTAGTTTCCCTCGAGCTTGGCCCGGGCCAGAACGTGTCCTTCCATGGCCTCCTCAAGCTCCGCCTTGGTGGGTGGCTCGGAAAACTCAAGCTCTTCGTCGAGAGCGTAAAGGCGGAACTGATAGGTATGGACTCCGTCCGGCGGGTTTGGTCCCCCGTATTCCGTCTCGCCGTAGTCCGTTTGACCCCCTTTCGCGTCCCCGAGATCCCAATCCTCCGGTATCTCGCTCAGATCGGGGTCGATATCCCAGACAACCCAGTGGTCCCAGACCTTGCCGGCGGGCTCCAGCGCGTCGGGGTCGTCCATTATCAGGACCAGTGATTTCGCCTCCTCCGGCACGGCCTCGAAACCGAGCGGCGGATTGACGTTTTCCTTCGTGTAACCGTACTTTTCGGGCATCATCTGACCGCTATCGAACTCGGAACTGATCAACTTCATCGCGTCGACACCTCCCTGGTGGATTTGCTTTCTGTAATTAGGGTAAACCAGAGCCGAGCTTGTTTTCAACTTGATGAAAGTAAAACCTGGCTCAGAATTTCATTAATTTACCAATTGGTTGTGATGGTAAAGAGAACGGATTGTTATTCTGAGTATCATCGCTTATCCCCTGGAACACTATGGAGTAATAAACGATGGACGGGGTTTTCAAACACCGTTTTTGACGAAGGTTTAAGAGTTGAGATCCTTTATTCGGTAAAAATAGGGGTTATTGTGGGGAAGTTCGAAATAACCCAGCAAAAAAATTGACACTTTTACCCAACACCACAGCGGCCCCAGAAAGGGCCGCTTATCCCAGGCGGGTAAGTTAATAAGTAAAATAAATTAGACAACCCGATAGTCGGGGCTTACAAGCCGCCTTTGTGGGTGGTTGAAGTGTATAGATATTTCCTTTGGTATGTTTAACGCAATTACTATCGAAGCAAACAACGAAACACTTCAACTCTGGTATACACCGGGTGCAGAGACCCCCGGCTATCGGCTATTATAGATTGTTACTCAGG
>CAZNVA010000131.1:0-3673 GCA_964576335.1 uncultured Thermotogae bacterium
AAGTGGTAGACCCACCCTTCCTCCAGTATCCGGTTCGTCAATTCAGGTGGACCGACTAGAGGCGGTAAAGGAGGTATGTCATCTGCAACACGGTGCGCAAGAGCCATGATGGAACAGAGTGCCGCGTCGTAGTAGTGAGTTCCAGTTTCGAACTTCCCGGGTAAGATCTTCTTAAATGGTTGATAAGCAGCTGAACCCTTGTCAGGCTTCAGGAGTCCAGGGTAGACTTCAATTATCCCTCCTTTACCTCCCCCTTCTGAGGATGGTTCCCTGCTGAAACCGTATCCTCTCGACCACCGTCTCGCGTGACTTATGGCAACCGTCGCGTTGGTTCCGATTCGATCAAAAGGAGCCGAAAGTGGCTTTTTGCCGAGCTTTTCGTAAATGAACCTTTCCGTTTTCCGGTAGGCAAGTGGGTTGTAGATTTCCTTTTCCGGGCGATCAAAGCTCTGATCGCCGTCAACGATGAAATTCTTAAAGCTCTGGGGGAAGCCAAGCGGTGCGTCTACCCCGATAATCAACTGATCCGGTCCTAGGGAAACATCCTTCCGACCGGTGATTTTGCCGATTATTTCTTTCAAGTTAAAACTCGAACCTTCTGGTATACCCAGTTCAACCGGTTCACCGGGCCACTTAATAGTACCGGTTCCCGTCCTTGCTCCCGCCAGGGCGAAGCCATGGTTGTTGCCCATCCAACCGCCAACGTCCCAGCCGAGCCCCAGTATATCGTAATCTTCCAGATTGCAGGCTTCGTTCATGGCTAGTAATAGCGGTAAAAGCCTTATATCTGACCAGCTAGGCCGGTTTGGTTATTTTTCGTTTCCATAATGTTCCCCCAGCGCCTCCGGAGGCCGAGACTTTATGACTGCTCCGGCCAGGACCGCTATGGTTATTACGTAGGGAATCATCTGAATCAGTTCGTTCCCGACGCCGAGGTTTATGCTTTGCAGTCTTATCTGGACCGCTTCGCTGAACGAAAACAGGAAGCTGGCGCCGAGTCCACCCAGCGGATTCCACTGACCAAAAATGTTTGCGGCAAGAGCCATGTAACCCCGTCCGGCTGACATATTCATGCTAAACCAGTTTAGGTGGCCCAGGGAAAGATAGGCGCCTCCCAGTCCGGAAAGCACCCCGCTGAGAATTACGCTGAAGTACTTGATTCTTCTTACGTTTATGCCCAGCGTATCGGCTGCCTCCGGCCGTTCGCCGGTCATCCTGATTCTCAAGCCGTAGGGAGTCTTAAAGAGGAATACCCAGCCGAGGATTATCAGCAAGAACATCATGTAAACGATCGGAGACTGATTGGCAAACAATTTGTCAATTACCGGGATCCTGTTTAAAACCGGGATAGTTACTCTGGGGAGCCCGTTTACGTTTGGCGAAGTGCCACGAGTTCCCCAGAGAA
This sequence comes from uncultured Thermotogae bacterium, assembly GCA_964576335.1. Taxonomy (GTDB): domain Bacteria; phylum Bipolaricaulota; class Bipolaricaulia; order M55B111; family M55B111; genus JAGXLP01. The sequence continues at coordinate 1,406 of CAZNVA010000131.1, forward strand.
CCTGCATCAACCAGGTAGTAAGACCCAGAGCAAATATGTTCAAACCGACTCCGGCTACCACGTGGTTCGCCTTGAATTTGACGGTAAAAATCGCGAAAATCGCGGCAAGAAGACCGCCAGCAAATAGTGCAAGCAACAAACCAACCCACGGGCTACCGGTGTAGAACGAACCGGCAACCCCGGCAAACGCCCCGGTTAATATCATGCCCTCGAGGCCGATATTTATTACGCCGGACCTTTCCGAAAAAGTTCCCCCCATAGCGGCGAGCGCGATGGGCGTAGCCATCCTAATTGCAGCAGAAAGAGTGTTAAGGCTAAAAATTGCTGCTATAACTTTATCCATTGGCAAACAACCCCTTTCCGCGTCCTACCAGGGATGAAAACAATCTGATAAATGAGGGAGCGGCAACGAAGAGTATGACCAGCCCCTGAACCACGGTGAGCAAGTCCCCCGGAATTTCCGTAAATAGCTGCATGGATACTTTACCAGCTTCGAGAGCTCCAAAGAGCAGGGCCGCGCCCAGCACTCCAACCGGCCTGTTCCGGCCGAGAACGGCAACGGCGATACCGGTGAATCCGTATCCAGGGGAAAAGTTAGTAATAAAACGTCCCAGGACACCCATAACGATCGTACTACCGGCAAGTCCGGCTACTGCCCCACTTATCGCCATGGTAAGCACCATAACGTTCCTCGCAGGGATACCACCGTATTCTGCAGCAGAGAGGTTTTTCCCAACTGCTTTCAGGTCAAAACCAAGCGAGGTACTGGAAAGGAGGAACTTAATAACCAAAACGACTGCAATTCCAAGAACCAGTGCCCATGTTAGCCGAGTATTCGGAATGAGTCTTGGCAACCTTGCCTGTGCTGGTATGGTTTTCGTCTGGTCTACTGGACCCTGAGTCTTGAAGAAGTTCTTGACGAGAAAAGTCGTTCCAAGCGTGGCGATATAGTTTAACATTATCGTCGTTATTACTTCGTGGGCACCGGTACGGGACTTCAGGTAACCCGGTATCGCAGCCCAGATCGCACCGGCCAGGCTACCTCCCATGAGCGCCAGGGGGACGAGCACGATTCCACTGAGGTTCGGCAAGGCTATCGCTATTATCGCGGTAATTAACGCTCCCCAGTAAAGCTGACCCTCGGCTCCGATGTTGAAAAGACCGCTCTGAAAACCGATCGCAACTGCAAGCCCGGTAAATATTAGCGGGATGGATTTTAACAGGGTCTGAGCAATGTTGTACGTACTGCCAAAGGCACCGACAAAGAGGTGGTAATAAGCACCAAGGGCGTCGTGACCGGAGAGGTAGATTAATACCGCTCCGATAAGCAGAGCAAATACGATTGCCAGCAGCGAATAGAGTAGCTCGGAGAGGCCGGATAAGTTCTTAAGACGCCGCCAGATCTTTTTCGGGCTCATAATTAGTTTTCTCCTCCTTTCCCTGCCATCAGGAGTCCCAGCTCTTCCTCGCTAAACTCTTCCGTCCTGCCCCTGGCGACTATCGCACCTTCGTAAATTACAATCATTCTATCACTAAGAGTTTTTAGCTCCTCCAGTTCGGCCGAAATCAATAAAATAGCTCTACCTTCGTCTCTCATGGAAAGAAGTTTCTTGTGAATGTACTCAATTGCTCCGACGTCGACGCCTCTCGTCGGCTGTGCTGCCAGAATTAGGTCAGGGTCCCTGGTTAATTCGCGACCAAGAATCAATTTCTGTTGATTGCCTCCGGAGAGACTGCCGGCAGTTACCTCGCCTTCAGTACCTCTAATATCGAACTGCTCCACCACGTCGCGGGTATAGGCGCTAATTTCGCCCTGTTTTAAGAACCCGTTTCTGGAGAACTTCTCCGACCACTCCGAACCCAGTATCATGTTCCAGTCGAGGCCGAACTCAGTAACCAGACCCCGCCGCAATCTATCCGAAGGGATGTGCGCTATACCCGCATCCCTCCTTTCCCGGGTGGAAAAATTGCTGATATCTCTCTCATTGAGGCGGATCCTCCCTCTTGTTAAATCCCTTAACCCCATAATCCCCTCTTCTAGCTCGAGCTGTCCGTTTCCCTCAACTCCCGCGACACCAAGTATTTCTCCAGCCCCTATTTCGAAGGAAAGGTCCTTCAGAGTTAAATTATTTTCCGGGTTGTGGAGGTTCATGGCTTCAACTTCCAGCACGGAATTTCCTGTTTCCTTTTCTTCCTTTTCTACCCTGAGCACCACATCTCTACCGACCATCATCTGAGCTAGCTCTTCCGGGCTGGTTTCTTCGGTGG
>CAZNVA010000132.1:0-3656 GCA_964576335.1 uncultured Thermotogae bacterium
CTCTATTCAGGTTAAACTTTGACCCCATGCTACTTGTTACAAACTTTCACAGTACCTTGAAACTGTGGGGTGCTTTTGCCTCGCCGGATTGGTCGGTACTCGGCGAAGGGGCAAAGCTCCTGGTCAAGACACTTTACATGGCCTTTATGGCGACCGCGCTCGCCCTGCCTTTTGCCATAGTGCTATCGTTTCTCGGTGCGAAAAACTTGATGAATTCCCCTGTTTCCCAGGTCATTTATACTTTTGTCAGGGGGTTCGCCAGCGTTATCCGTTCGATCCAGCCGATCATCTGGGCGATAATCTTCATCGTCTGGGTCCGCACGGGTCCTTTTCCCGGCGTGCTGGCTCTCTGGGTCCACTCCGTAGCGGATATGACCAAGTTGTTCTCCGAAAGGGTGGAAAGCATAGACCCGGGACCGCTCGAGGCAATAGAGTCCACGGGTGCCGGAAAGCTCCTGGTACTTGTTTACGCCGTCATCCCTCAGATCATCAACCCTTACCTGTCCTTTACCCTGTACAGGCTGGATATAAACGTAAGAATGGCAACTATTATCGGGATAGTTGGGGGAGGAGGGATAGGGATGAGGCTTTACAGTTACATAAACAAGTGGAACTTTCCCAAAGCAGTGGTCATGACCATGCTCATAGTCATAATGGTCTGGGGCATCGATTACCTCTCGAGCCGTCTCAGGGAGAGAATAGAAACAGGAGGGGGCGAAAGATCGGAGAAGTTCACGATTTGAAGGTTTGATTGAAAAATAAACTGAATTCCCACACTTTTTTGCTTAAGATATATCGATTTAGGTTTAACGCTGGGGTTTGACGAGCTATTTAATTGCTTCTGCTTAAGTCGTATAATTTTGTAGTTGGAAAGGATTTCAGTTTATTCCGAGTTGATTGCTCCTCAGGGTACTCCCCGGGAGTTGCTCGGTAATTTTGGTGATCAAACATGAATCAAGCAGTTGAAGATACGGAGAAGCAAAAAACCGAAGAGAGAAATAAAATAGACGGTCAGCAATTCTATAACGCATTTGCCAAAGGGGCCGAGAAAGTCATTGAAAAGCGCCGGTCCCTGGACGAGATCAACGTATTTCCCGTCGCGGATAGCGACACGGGAAAGAACATGGCGCAAACGCTCCGCTCCGTGGCTCAGGCCTCGGAGCCTGAAGAATCAGTCGGATCAGTCACCCAGGATATGGCACAGGCTGCCCTGCTGAGTTCGCGGGGAAATAGTGGCATAATACTGGCTCAATTCTTGAACGGAATCAGTAAAGCGACAAAGAACAGGGACCATCTTCACCTGGAAGAATTCGCCAGGGCCATGAAGGTCGCCGCCAATCACGCTTACGAAGCGACCAATCAACCTGTGGAGGGAACGATATTAACCGTGATGCGGGAGTGGTCTCGTTCATTTAGCGAATTCGTATCCCGCAAAAAGGACCTGATGGAGTCACTGGATTACTCCCTTGATACCGCGAGGCAGTCGCTGGAGGATACGAAAAACAGGTTAAAAGAACTGAGAGAAGCCGACGTGGTCGACGCCGGTGCCAAGGGCTTCGTCCTATTTCTGGAAGGAATATCGACTTTCTTTAGAGAAGGGAGCACCGCCTCTTTTTCCCGGTTCAGAAACCTGGAAGATGAGGGTTCTTCCCACGTTATCGAGGAAAGTCAGGGCGTTAAAGGTCCGCGGTACTGCACCGAAGTAGTACTGGCCGGCGAGGAACTGAGTACCGAGGAGTTAAGGAACAAAGCAGCCGAATTCGGAAACTCCCTGGTAATAGCCGGTGGCGACGGTCAATATCACGTACATATACATACGGACGATCCGGGCGAACTCGTTTACGAACTGGGTAAAACCGGAACTGTAACGGACCAGAAGGTCGACGATATGAAAAAACAGCATCAGGCAGCTTACGAGAGGGAATCAAGCGTGGCTATCGTAACGGACTCGACGTGCGACCTCCCGGAGGCAGCCCTTGATCGGCTTCCCGTCTATACTGTTCCCTTACAGGTTCACTTTGGTCAGGACCAGTACATGGACAAGGTGACAATTAAGCCGGACCAGTTCTACCGAATGCTGGAAGAACTGGACGACGAAGAAGAATTTCCAACCAGTTCTCAACCCTCCGTCGGCGACTTCAAGAATACTTACTCCTACCTGCTTGATCACTACGATTCGATTCTATCCCTGCACATATCCGGAAAACTAAGCGGAACGTACGAGACGGCAGTAAAGGCTGCGGAGGAGTTCGAAGAAGACAGGATCTCGGTAATCGATTCGCAACAGCTCTCGACATCCCTCGGACTGGTAGTTCAGGAGCTTGCCGGCGAGCTCGAAACTGACCCGAACCTGGAATACCTCACGAAAAAGGCAAAGGAACTAAGCGACAGGAGCAGAATACTGGTCAGCGTGAGGAACCTTAAATACATGATCAGGGGCGGCAGGGTCAGCAAGCTAAAGGGTTTCCTCGCCCGCATTCTCAACTTCAAACCGATCATATCCGTAGAAGACGGTGAATCGGAGCTTCACGGCAAACCCTTGCTGAGAAGCTCCAACTACCGGCAAATATTGGATATGATGGGGGAAGCCGACAGTGAAAAGGGGATAAAGAAATACGCTCTCGGTCACGTTAGTGCACCGGAAGAAGCCAAAAAGCTTGCCAGTATGATTAAGGACGACCTCGGACTGGAACCGGACTACTCGATGGATATATCTCCGCTAATTGGTTCACACGCCGGTATCGGCGCCGTTTCGGTTTCTTACCTGACTGAATAAAATGTTCCTGCCAGCTCCCGCGGCCATAGTTGTCTCGGTCTTCCTTTTCATGACTTTGTTTTACCTGATTGCGCAGGTGAAATCCGATTACTCCGTCGTCGACATCGCCTGGGGGCTTGGCTTTGTACTGGTAGGCTCGTTATCGCTGGCTCTTGCGCCCGACATAACTGCCAGAGGAGTTATCGCAACTGTTTTCACGGCAATATGGGGCCTACGGCTTGCCTTCCACATCGGCTCCCGAAACTGGGGAGCGGAAGAGGATTTTCGCTATCAGGAAATGCGTGAGGGCTGGGGTGACCGGGCCTATATAATTAGCTATTTCAGGATATTTATGGTCCAGGGATTGCTCATGCTCGTAATATCCTACCCTCTGATACTTGTTAACTACTTCACTAAGCCGGGTCTGGGGATTCTTGATTACGTCGGGATAGCTGTCTGGCTTGTCGGTTTTGGGTTCGAAGCGGTTGGGGACTATCAACTAAATCAGTTCATCAAGAACCGGAAGAGCGAGGATAACAGAATCATGACGGATGGCCTCTGGAGATATACTCGTCACCCGAATTACTTCGGCGAAGCCCTGCTCTGGTGGGGGATATACTTGATTACTTTTTCCGTCTCCTACGGCTGGGCCGGATTTATTAGCCCGATTACGATCGGTTACCTGTTGCTTTTCGTATCCGGCGTCCCGCTTCTGGAAGAACATTACGCCGACGACGAGGACTACCAGAGGTACGCGGAGAAAACCAATAAGTTCTTTCCGTGGTTCCCGAAAGGTTGACTGTTCTAGCTCATTCGCACTTCGATCGTCAAATTTCCCGATTAAAGCTCGCCAAGCAAAAAACAGGCCTCTTACCACTTTTTACGTACTTTATTCATCAAA
>CAZNVA010000133.1:0-3644 GCA_964576335.1 uncultured Thermotogae bacterium
CTCCACCTCCTATCCTTCATCTGAATCAACCTTGCCTCGGGGGTATCGTCAAACCCGTACTGTTTCATCATCTCTTCACAGTAGTGGGCCCAGCCCTCTATGGTCTCGGTCGCATGCGCCAGCAAGGTGAATTCGTCGTCTATCTCCGCACTGGCCGACATCTGAAGGTGATGTCCCGGGTAGCCTTCGTGCACTGTCGTATTTCTGATCGACCAGAACGCAAACCGTGATAAACCCTCGTCTTCTCCTGGCGGCGTCACGAGATAGACCCCCTGTCTATCCTCGTCGAACTTGGCCGGGGGAATATAGGCAGCAAAGGGGATCAGGTTCCGCAGGTAATCAGGAGTTTCCATAACTTCAATTGATTCGTTGTCCGGAATCGTGGCCAGGTTCTTTTTATTTACGAAGGATCTGGACTCGTATATGCTCTCTCTATACCACTTAAGTGCTTTGGCAAAATCCTCCGGCGTATTGTCTTCAATCCTATCCATGGCATCCGTCACGCTAAGTTCATCATTTATTCTTCTCGCGTACTTCTCCATCTCGGAACGGCTCTCGTCCAGGTAATCCTTCCCCAGATCCATGATCTCGTCCGTTTCGTAACCGAGCTTTTCTTTCCGCAGGAGCTCGGAGAACTTTTCTGGTCCAATCGCAAATTCCTCTTTTGCGTCCTCCAGCTGGTCTTCGAGCCAGGAGCCATAAGAGTCCAGAGCTTCTCTGGCCCCGGAAATCGCGCTCTCCAGATCCCTTACCTCGCTCTCCGAAAGTTCGCTCTCCTCCGCGGTATTCAGCACCACTCCCATGAGCCCGGGCAGCTTTTCAAGGGACTCCAGTCCGATCTTCACCCACAGCTTTACGGGATCAATTACCACCTCGTCCGCGTCGGCCAGGAACTCCGGTATTGCCTCTATCCTTGATTTTGCACTTCTCAACCGCTCCTCGAGGGGAGCAAAATCCCGCTTCAGCAGAGGTAACAGGCTGGTCCCGATAACTCGCGCGTGGTTAGGGTTGCTCTCCCACTTCCGTAGCTCGTCAAGTTCGTAAATCCGCAAGTTAAGAACGTGCTTGCCCACCTTCAGGGAGTCCTTCTCTTCCCCTTCCAGCTTTTCGGAATCGATCTCTTCTAGCTCGGCAACCCAGTCCTTAAACTTCCTAATTTTCTCTTCCTGGGCTCCTCTGGAACCGTCCGGCAGCTCCCCGTCGTATTCGTGTATACCCATGTTGGTTGCTGCGGGAGGTTCAGCTTTCATAACAAAATCGAAAACTTCCTTCCTGATATCCTTTAGTTTTTGACTTTCTTCCTCGTATTTCACATTTACCCCCTATTTGACATTAGCGAGAATTTTTAACCCAAATTACTTACCAGCTACCACCAGGCTCAAAAGTGCGGCTCCAATTCCGATCATGGCCAAACTCGGCAGGAGACCTAAACCGTCCTGGTTTCCCGTACGTAAATCACTCCCCCCAGCACTCTCGGCAAACTCCGGTTCCCTCTTACCGTGCCTGACGAGAGACATGTAATAATCCCAGTCCCAGTGGGGCCCTGGATCGCCTTTTGCCGATTTTATTTCTTCGTGGCCGACAATATGCTCCCTGTCGAGCGGTATACTATATAATTCACAGAGATACCTCGTTAACGCCGCGGAGGCAACGTACTGTTCTTCCGTGGGAAAATCCGGATCATCCACGTAGCCCCCGTGCTCGATTCCAATCGAATTTCTATTTAGAACCCTGCTCTCGTATTTTTCCCCACTTCCGAGTGGACGGGTACCGGCATGCCATGCTATTTCTTCCGCGGGAACTGATTTTATGACACCCCCCTCTTTACCTATAGTAAAGTGAGCGCTACGAGGGTAGCTCAGCTCCGGAGAACTGAACGTATTGACTGCACTCCCCATGGACCCCTGAACGGTGTGAATAACTATGTAGTTGATCTGACTCGGGGTCCGTTTTCTCGGCAGGTAGTTATCGTAAGAAGCAGGGCAATAACGGGTAACCGGATAGGACGACGAATCTAGATAACATTCCGCGCCGTGAGCGGGGAAAGAAGAAACAACCAGGGCAAACAAAACCGTCAAGAATCCGATATACTTTAAAATTTCTCGTTTTGGCATACGAAAACATTATAAGAGCAAAGAAGTTCGTCCTTCCAGTTAATTACCCGCACCGGGTGAAATAATTTCAAACGCGAAATCCTAAGATCGTCCTTTGCCGGTAAAAGATTTGGATGGCGAAAAATAGGTTGAAATTACCTTGCCTCGACTTATTATTGATTGATAAGTGTTTTTAATTAATAGTGGAGGGATAAAAATGGTCCAAGTAGGAGAAAAAGTAGATAACTTTAAGGCAGAAGCTTTTTACGATGACGAAATAGTCGATATTGAACTTGAAGATTACCTTGGTAAATGGGTCGTACTTGCCTTTTACCCGGCTGATTTCTCATTCGTTTGCCCGACGGAACTCGAAGATTTCGCAGAAAGACACGAGGACTTTCGGGCCGAGAACGGAGAAATATTGAGCGTCAGTACGGATACGGCGTTTGTCCATAAGGCCTGGCACGACCATTCCGATGCAATTGCAAAGGTGGACTACCCGATGATAGCTGACCCGGCAGGGGAAATAAGCAGACAGTTTGGAACCTACAAACAGGAAGAAGGACTATCCTGGCGCGCTACGTTTATTCTGAATCCGGACGGGGAAGTAGCGCACATGGAGATCCACAACAACAGCATCGGTAGAAACGTCTCAGAGATTCTTCGCAGGTTACAGGCAGCAAAATACGCGAAGGAGCACGAAGGCCAGGTATGCCCGGTAAACTGGCAACCGGGAGACGACACCCTGGAAGAGGGTCTGGATCTCGTCGGCAAAATTTAACTTCAGGGCACTCTATAGATCAGGAACCAGGGAATCCGGAGGAAATACGCTCTCATATCACTCCTGAAGGGTTCCCTGGTTTACCCAATAGTTGTTTCTTCTCATGATCCCGGGACGCAATACTGTGGACTCTTCAACTTCAAATCTCGGTTCGTCACAATTTAAATTTTTGCAAAACGTCAAACCTTAACCGATAATTTCTTTCCAGCCGGTTAACGGGCCCGTTAAGTTGTGGGTTTCCAGGGTTCAGCTTAACTGGTTAAATGCTTTTATACGAAAATCCACCGAATAACAGACCAAGGAGTGAAAGCTTGAAATCAAAAAGAGAATACCTCTGGTTCAATACGGACGAGCGGGTCGAGTTGATCAATATAACCGATAAAGTACGAGAAATCGTCGGAGATAGCGGCGTCCAGGAAGGTTTGTGCCTCGTCAACCCGATGCATATCACCGCCAGCGTCTTTATCAACGACGCCGAGAGCGGACTGCACGAGGATTACAAGGAGTGGCTGGAGGAACTGGCACCACACGAACCAACTGATCAATACAGACACAATAGAGGCGTCGAGGAAAACGCCGACGCCCACCTTAAAAGGCAGGTAATGGGAAGAGACGTAACCGTGGCGATCACCGAAGGGGAACTCGACTTTGGTCCCTGGGAACAAATATTCTACGGCGAGTTTGACGGCCAGCGGGACAAAAGAGTTCTCGTAAAAGTAATTGGAGAATAATTAGTAACCCCCTCTAAACCGAGGGGGTTACCTGTATTA